>CASEKF010000060.1 GCA_949288455.1 uncultured bacterium | reverse complement strand
AAGTTGATTCTCCCGGTTCTGTTTCCGGAATATGCGTGTCCCGTCTGCGTTCTTAAGTTGATTCTCCCGGGTCTGTTTTCGGAATATGCGTTTCCCGTTTGCGTTCTTCGGTTTATGTCTCTTGCTCTGTCTCCGGAGTATGAATTTCTTACTTGCGTTCTTCGGTTTATGTTTCTTGCTCTGTCTCCGGAGTATGAATTTCTTACTTGCGTTCCTTGGTTTATGTTTCTTGCTCTGTCTCCGGAGTATGAGTTTGTCGGGGAAACTTGTCGGTAATTTCTCCTGTTAAATCTTTCTTGAGACATGCTGTTACTTGAATAAGGCTGTCGAATCATACTTGATGGAGCGGCTATATAATTGTTGGAAGAGTATCTTGCGGCCGACGCATAGTCTCCCGGGTTATGGCGATACGATTGATAAGTTTCCGGTCTTGTCGGCGGAAATATTCTTGTTCCCGGAGGAGGGCCTCCCGGTCTTATCGGAGGGGGAGGCGGAGGCATATACCCCGGTCTGGGAGGATACCATGGATATCCCCTTCCGTAACGTCTTGAAGCTCTTATATAGGCGTTGTCCATGTAATACCAATTGTAATAGTAACTTCCCGGAAGATATGAAAAATATGGAAGATACCAAGGCCTATAACAGATTTGATTGTATCTCCAATCAAGATAAGAGCTGCGCCACCAATCTGAAATTCCATCTATCAGAAAGAAAGAGATGACCAAATTCAGCGCGTTTCCAAGCAGAAGGTCAGCGGAAGAATATTGAGGCACATAAAGTTTATCCTGTTCGGCAGGCTCAATTATCACGTTTTCGCTTTGATCTATATAAACGTTTTGATATTTGGAGTCGGCGAAGTCTTTTGAAGACATAGCTTTTTTACGAAGGTTTTGAACCGCCTCCATAACTTCGTCTAATTGAACGCAGACGGCGTTTCCCAGTTGAGCAGTCCATTCTTTTTCGTCGTTCATTTTAGCGATTATGTCAGGAACGTACAAAAGAGCTTTAACGCTTGGATCCCAATCGTTTGGAGGCATTTGATCTAGAGTCTCGTTATTTTCGCGCAAATATTCTTCGGCTTCCTTAAGTTCTTCGGGATGAGTCGAAGCCGCAAGAACTTGGCTTAGCAATTCGTCTTGATAAAGAGCTATCGGAGCGGTTAGTTCTTCAAGTTCCGCGATAGATAATTTGTTCGAACCGCTTTCAAGAGAAGAACCCGCGGCCGAATTTGTAAATAATGATATGGATAAAAGCGTAATAATAAATATCGAGAGTAATTTATTAATCACTATTTTACCTCCTTTCTCTCTTTTATTATTCATAATTCTTATTACTTTGCACCTTATTATAATAATACTATAACAATATTAAATATTATTGCTAAAATGTTACGTAATTATAAACTTTTGTTATATTTTATTTTTCAACGGATAAATTCTCAGCGTTTATTTTATAACGTAATTATAAACGCCCGTTTTTTTCCTTGAAATATCTTGACATTTTCATTAATATGTAATAAAATACGAAGCGCAGGAAGCGATGAATACGGGACGTAGCGCAGCTTGGTAGCGCACAGCGTTCGGGACGCTGGGGCCGGAGGTTCAAATCCTCTCGTCCCGATTTTTTTTTGAGCATTCATATGTCGTATGAGTGCTTTTTTTGTCATAGAAGGTTAAAAAGTTATTATGTTCACTAAAGATTTCGATTATTTTCTTCCTGAAGATCTTATAGCGCAGACTCCTCTTGAAAATCGTTCCGAATCAAGGCTGCTTGTTATGGATAGAATTAGCGGGGCGATTTCACATAAAAAATTTTATGAAATTGAGCAAATTATCCCGGAAGGCTCTCTTTTAGTTATGAATAACAGCAGAGTTATTCCAGCCAGAGTGATATGTCGTAAAGATAACGGAGTCGCCGTAGAGGTTTTTCTGATAAGAGCCGTTGGAGATAAAGAATGGCAGTGTCTTATGAAGCCGGCTAAGAGGGTTAAGCCCGGTTTTGAATTGACCTCTTTGAACGGTCTTATGAAAGTGAAAGTTAAACGGAAAACCAAAGAAGGATTCGTTTTTGTCGATATTTCTACTGAAGGAGACTTTTGGGACGCCTTAGAAAAAGAAGGACAGGTTCCTCTTCCTCCATATATAAAAAAAAGTCTTATGAATCCGGATAGATATCAGACGATTTATTCAGATCGAAATGAGAAAGGTTCCGTGGCGGCTCCTACGGCCGGGCTTCATTTTACCGAAGAATTGCTCGCCGGTCTTGAGCGGCAAGGAGTAGATCGCGCTTTCGTGACTCTTCACGTAGGCCCGGGAACTTTTCGTCCGGTACAAGCCGAGCGCATAGAAGATCATAAGATGGACGCTGAATTTTATCATATCGAGCCCGATTCCGTAAAAAAAATAGAAGACGCCTTAAAAGATAAGAGAAAAATAATTGCCGTTGGCACAACTTCGGTAAGGACGCTTGAGTCAGCCTGGGGAAGCGACGGCAAATGCAAGATCCGGCGCGGATCGTCCGATATGTTTATTTATCCCGGTTATAAATTTAAGGTGGTTTCAGGCTTAATCACTAATTTTCATCTTCCGAAGTCTACTTTAATAATGCTGGTCTGCGCTTTTGCCGGAAAAGATAACGTCATGAAAGCTTACGAAAACGCCATAAAAGAGCGGTATAGAATGTATAGTTTCGGAGACGCCATGGTTATTTTATAAACAGCAAATTCTATTGTTAAACCTTGCTTGACTCTCGTAGATGTAATATAGTATGATTATTAAAATTCTAAATAACAGTCATTATTTTTTCGTTAAATATATGAACAAAACGACTTAAGTCATATTTGGAGGAAAGATGCTGATAGGTATAGGCTATGGCAATTATATCGATTCTGAAAAAATAGCGGCTGTAGTCGGAGCCGATTCCGCGCCTGTTAAAAGGATGCTAAAGCATGCGAAGGCTTCCGGCTCCTTAATAGACGCTACCGCGGGCAGAAAGACGCGTTCGGTAATCGTGTTGGCCAATAATCAGATAGTAGCGTCTTCTAATTTATCGGATACTATAGCGGAAAAAACAAATAAATTAATTGAAAGCGTCTTGGAAACTCAAGAATGAAAAAAGGAATTTTTTTTGTGGTCTCAGGTCCGTCCGGAGTAGGAAAAGGTACGATCGTAAGCAAAGTTTTAAAAAAGAACGATAATTTGCGTCTTTCAGTTTCAGCCACTACAAGAGAGCCTAGGACAGGCGAGCGAGACGGAGTAAATTATTTTTTTATGACTGAGAGCGAATTCCTCAGGCGTATTGATAACGGCGAATTTCTCGAATATACGCAGACTTACGGCATATATTACGGGACGTTAAAGGCTAACGTCGAAAGCCAAATAGCCGCCGGGAAGGACGCGTTGCTTGAAATAGACGTTAAAGGAGCTCTCAAACTTATAAACGCCGGAATAGAAGCTTGTTACGTATTTATAGCTCCCAAGTCGTTCGGCGTGTTGGAAGAACGACTGAGAAAACGAGGGACGGAATCTGAGGAAAAAATACGAACCAGGATTGAAGTAGCTCATTATGAACTTTCATGCGTCGAAAAATACGATTATTTAATAATCAACGACGATTTAGAAACGGCTTGCAATGACTTTAACTCTATTATTAATTCGTTTAGCTTGCTTGTCAAAAAGCAAAATTTAGAACGCTATGACTGGCATAAATAAAAGTGTCGTTTAGAAAAATAAGGAGTCGTATTAATTTATGTTGATTGAACCTAATCTTGAACTTCTTCTCACAAAAGTAGACAGTAAATTTAGCATCGTTTCTATGGTTTCTAAGAGAGTAAGAGAATTGAATCAAGGCTGGGAGCCTTTAGTAAACGTCGGAAATTTGAAACCGGTTGGCATAGCTTTGGAGGAAATTGCCGAGGGTAAAATAGTTATGCGCAGAAAATCGCCTATTAACAGCGACGCTAGCGATAAAACAGATGAAACTAATTCATGAATTCTATAGCCGGGCAAATGTTTTTTCGTTGATATTTATCTCTGTCATATCGTTTCTTTCGCTGTTTTGCGATATTGAAGCCGCTCCGCGCAGAGGCGGAGTAATGACTTGTTCTTTCATGGATAGGGGAACTTCGTTTGATCCTGCCACGGCAGATACTTTTAGCTCCGCGCAGATATGTTCGGCTATATTTGAAGGACTTGTCGCCATCGATGAGAAAACCTCGCGCCCTAAGCCGGCTTTAGCCAGAAAATGGATGACTTCCGATTATAAAACTTGGACGTTTTATTTAAAAAAAGGCGTTAAGTTTCATGATGGTTCTGATTTTACCTCAAGTTCGGTAAAATTTAACTTTGATCGTCAGCTGGATCCGTCTCATCCGTTCGCAAAGCCTTCATATGGTAGTTTCGACGTTTATAAGGGGTTGTTCGGACGTTACGGAGACTTTATAACCAGAGTGGATATTCCGGAAAAATATAAAGTTAGAATAGTTTTAAAATATCCTGATTCTGATTTTTTAAGAAAATTAGCCATTCCCGCCGCGTTTATGGTTAGTCCCTACGCCGTTAAAAAATTTGGAGACGAGTTAGCTTCTAATCCGGTAGGGACGGGGCCGTATGAGTTTTCCGAATGGAGACAGTCTGCCGGTCGTTTTATTGCCAGCAGAAACGTAGGGTACAGAGAATTAGTTTTCCCCGATAGAATTATTTTTGAATACTGCGAACAGGCCGATTATGGATTGAGACAGCTTGCCAGAGGCAATACCGATATTTTATTTAATATTGCAAGCGCAGACATAAAAGTTCCAAATATTGACAAAAAATATGAATTTGTAAAATCGCAGCCGGGTATTTTTTGTTTTCTGCTATTGAATCCTTATAAAAAAGAATTTTCTTCTCCGGCCGCCAGAAGAGCCGTCAGTTATTTAATCGATAGGGAAGATCTCGTTTCTTCATTTGGCGCAGAAGAAGCGTTCTCTTTTTTAGCTCCTTATCATGCAGGATACGAAGAAAGAGGTTATTCTTTCTTAATGTCGGATATAACTTATCTTTTAAGCAGAATAGCTCCAAATAGGTCTTTTGTTATCATATATCCGGAAGAGCATGCCGTTTATGCGATAAATCCCGAATTGGTAGCGGAAAAAATCAAAAATTATTTAAGAGCCGGAGGAATAAAATCGGAGCTTAGAAAACTTCCTTTAGACGAATATAAACGAGCTTTGAACGCTAGAAATTATGATCTTGCGTTATGGGGCGAATTTGATTTTTCCGGAAATTCGGATATATTTCTTTCTCTTTTAAGGCCTGTTAGAATTTTTAGAAATTTTTCCGAAGCCTATTCTTGGATCGACGAATTCGACGAAGCTATAAAAAATTCCAGGCGTCTTGCGAAACCTAAAGCGAAAGCGTCTTATTATGCTAAAGCTAATGAAATCCTTTTGAAAAATATGCCTGCCGTCCCGCTTTTTTACAAAGCTCAAGTTATAATATATTCCGAAAGAGTTTGCAATTTTTTGTCCAGTCCATATGGAATAGTAAATTTTGGCGCCTTATGGCTTGGCAGTTAGTTTAATATAAGACTAATTACGAATGGAGGAAGCCGCCGCAAAACGATATTCGCCGAAAAGTTTGAAGATTTTAGATTTTAAAGCTAACCTATAAAGTTTTTAGGCAAATATAGATTTAAAGTTTTTAGCGCTAATATGTATGACCAAAAAGTTTGTAATTCTTTTTATCGTAGTTGTCGTAATTTTCGCTATAGGCGGAATCGGCTATGTTATACTTAATTCAGGCGAGGATTCGCCTCCTTCTTCCGGAACTGCTTTCGGCGTTCACGGAGCTGAGCCGGGACAGCTAAGCTTGCCCAGGGGAATCGCTATAGACGGCGTTGGAAATATTTATGTTTCCGACTCCGGGAATAACAGAATTCAAAAATATGACTCGGAAATGAAGTTATTGTCTCTTTGGGGAACTGCGGGAAGCTCGGAAGGAGCATTTGACATGCCGGCTTCCATAGCTCTTTCTAAAGAGGGCGATATTTTTGTAACTGACGTGAAAAATAACAGAATTCAGAGATTTTCGCCGGAGGGCAAATTTTTGCTGGAAATTGGTTCTCTAGGTCAGAATACCGGTCAGCTCGCTTTTCCGGGAGGAATATGCATCGATAAAAATAATTATTTGTACGTTGCCGATACCAACAACGATAGAATACAGAAATTTTCTTTAGACGGCAGTTTTATGTTCGCTTTTGGAGAGCGCGGTTCGGGAGCCGGAATGCTGAACAGACCGGAAGCCGTCGCCGTTGATTCCGTAGGAAATATTTACGTTGCCGACGCGGGTAATTACAGAATACAAAAATTTAATTCGGACGGTCAGTATATAACTCGTTGGGGAACCAGAGGAACTGAAAAAAATCAGTTTTCAAATCCTAACGCTTTGTTTGTTTTGCTGAAAGACGAACAAGAATTCGTCTACGTTTTAGATTCCGCTAATTGCCGTGTTTTAAAGTATACTTCAGGAGGCGAATATATATACGAATGGGGCGATAAGGGGTCTTCCAATATGAATTTTGAATCGCCGTCGTCAATTTTTGTGACCGCCGATGAAGACGTTTATCTTGCCGATACGGGAAATAACAGAATTTTAAAAATGGAAAGATTTAAAGGCTTCGACGATATATTTAATCGTTCTCAGTCTTCTCAGACTGAAGTTCAAACGCCGATTAAGTCTTCGGAGGAAGCGGAAGACGGCGAAGAACTAATTATTCCGCATGCGGAACCGCCTTCCGAAAAGAATGAAAATTCTTCCGAAACCAAAGCGGACGAACAGCCCTTAGATATAACTCCGGTGCCTGCTCCGCCAGTTCAAGAACCGGGAACTCGGCAAGAGTCTTCCGGAGAGACTTCCTCAGAATTTGAGGCCCCTTCAAAACCTAGCGTCGATTCCGAATTTGGAAATAAAGAAGAAGCCGTAGATTTGTAAACGGCGCCATATGTTTTTATATGCAGGTTTTTTAATATTGACATAGAATTTTAAATGAAATTTTAATATGTTTTATGATTGTTTTAGGTTCTATGATAAAAATTTGAAGATTTAAACGGAATATTTATAGCCGTAAGGAGATGTATATGGAAAGAAAAAGATTTTTATTTACGTCTGAATCTGTAACTGAAGGTCATCCGGATAAAGTTGCGGATCAAATTTCAGACGCTATACTCGACGATATTTTATCTCGCGACCCTATGGGAAGAGTCGCCGTTGAAACGTTCGTTCATACCGGCTGCGTTCATGTCGGCGGCCAGATATCTACTAAATGTTACTGCGATATACCTAAAATCGTAAGAAACGTCGTCAGAGAGATTGGATATACCGAGTCTGAAGTCGGTTTTGACGCCGATACCTGCGGAGTTTTAGTTTCTATAGACGAACAGTCTCCGGATATTGCTCTGGGAGTAGACAAAGCGTTGGAAGAAAAAGACGGAGAACTTGCGGGAGAACTTGGAGCCGGAGATCAAGGTATGATGTTCGGATATGCATGCGACGAGACTGAAGAGTATATGCCTCTTCCTATAGAGCTGTCGCATAAGTTATGCAAAAAACTTTCATACGCGCGTAAATCCGGAGTATTGCCTTTCCTCAGACCCGACGGCAAAGCTCAGGTAACCGTCGAATACGTATGCGGCAAACCGGAAAGAATAGACGCTATAGTTCTTTCGACTCATCATAAGGACGGAGTAGATTTAAAGACAATAAGAGAAGGAGTAATCGATAAAGTAATAAACGAGGTTATTCCAAAGGAACTTATAGACGCAAATACGAAGATTTACGTTAATCCTACGGGCAGATTCGTAATAGGAGGCCCTATCGCGGACACCGGCTTAACCGGAAGAAAAATAATCGTCGATACCTACGGAGGCATGAGTCGTCATGGAGGAGGAGCATTTTCCGGCAAGGATCCGACTAAAGTCGATAGATCTGCTTCTTATGCCGCCAGATACGTAGCTAAAAATATTGTCGCCGCAGGACTTGCGGATAAATGCGAAGTTGCGGTAGCTTACGCCATAGGAGTGGCCAGACCGGTAAGCATAGCCGTAGACACTTTTAATACGGCTCATGTAGACGAAGATATAATTCTTGACTTAGTTAGAAAACATTTCGATTTAACCCCGGGATGGATCATAAGTCATTTGGAACTTCGTCGCCCGATTTACCGTCAAGTGGCCGCTTACGGTCATTTTGGCCGTAGCGATTTGAATTTGCCTTGGGAGAAAACGGATAAGGCGGAAATTTTGAAAAAAGAAGCTTCTCTCGTTTGCTCTTGCAAATAAATTTATGACGTAATTTAAAATCTTCCGGTCTGATTCGTAAGGGGTTTCAGGCGGGAAGATTTTTTTTTCTCCTTAACGCAGCAGGCGCGACGTGACGCTCAAGAAACGCCTGTGTCTTCTGTAGCTTGGCATCATATCAAATATATGTTATACTAAAAAATAAACAATATAATTACTTTTAGACTTTTTTATTCTTATTTTAATATAAAATAAGCGGCAAATTGCCAAGGTTAAAATACTTGAATCGCATTAAAATTATGCGAACTTTGTCATCGTTTGTTTTGTATCAATTTTCTTGGGGAGCTTACGATTATGCCGATAAATGTGCAGAGATATGCGGTAAAATGTCCTGGATGCGGGGTTGTCCTTTATTACGTTCCACATAAAATAAAGGCGTCTTTTTGTCCTTTTTGCAGGCATTTTTTTATTTCGTCTAAGTATGAATCCGGAACTCAGATTGAGGCTAAAGACGTTCCGACTTGTCTTGCTTGTTCTTCAAGAAAGAAAAAGAACGTTTTATTGGAAATTCTTGATTCCGAAAGTTATAAATGTCCTAACTGTCAGCTTAAATATCGTTGCGTAAAGCATGAATCTCTTGTGTCGCCTTTGCCTGACGTTATATATCCGTATAGAGTTAGCAGAAAACTCGCCGCTAAATTAATGGCGACCTGGCTGATGCAGCAGGAAGATGTTCCGGAAGACGTTTTAAACGATTTTCTTCCCGAATATATCGACGCGGTATATATTCCCGTTTTTCTGTTTGAAGGCGAGTATAAATTTAGATGGGAGGTGGAAACTGAAAAAAATGGGAAAAAATTTAGAAAAAGAGGCGTCGTAGACGAAAAATTTCGTATTCCGCTGCAAGCTTGCGAATACACTCCGGAGACGTTGAATCATTTGTTCGTAAATTCCCTGGAAGAAGAAGTGTCAGGAGTAGAGCCTATAAAAGATTTAGATGAATTTGCAATGGTTCCTATTCTTTCTTTTAAAGGAAACGTAGACGAAATTTATGAAAGTGAGATTTTGCCTTCCCTTAAAGAAAATTTTAAACGGCAGGCCAAAATTAAAGCTAAAGCCGTTTCTGACGAAGAAGCTATAGTAAATATAGATTCCAGAATAAAAAAAGGAAAATTTAAAACTTATTATCTTCCTTTCTGGATCGTTACTTATCGATATCAGGGAACTCTTTATAAATGCGGCGTAGACGCTATTAAAGGCATTTATTGCGGCGGAGATATTCCTAAGAAAAAACAAATTGAAGACGAAGAATCTAAAGTTAGAAAAAATTTCTTTATAGGCGGAGGAGTTCTTTTGCTCGCTATTATATTATTTCTCGTCAATACTTTTATGCAAACAGGCAAATTGGACGCCGTCGTCTTTTCATATTATATCTGGGGAATATTGGCTCTCTCGGTTTTCTGCGTATTGGTAATGGTTAGGTTTTTCCCTCATTTTTGGGTTATCTATGATTCTAAAAGACGTAAGCAATTAGCTTTATCAGAATTTTTAGCGTTTCATAAATTGGAAAGAGTTGCGGAGTTGGACGTTGAGCCGTTTAAATTGTAACTTCGTATTGTTTTCGAAATAATTTTTGAGTATTCTCATTGATATTTAAGGAGGTTATATGAAATTTATATTCTCCTTTTGCGTTTTGTTCGCAATCCTTTGTTCGGTTTCCTATTCCGCGTCTGAGGATATGTCTAAAACGAAGGATATCGAGACCGTAAATGCCGCCGCCGAATTATATATTGTTCGGCGGGAGTATTCGGCAGCCGAAACAGTTTTAAAATCATTGCTTGATGCAGGATGGAAAAACGCTAGATCCTACTTTCTTTTAGGCGAACTTTTCCGCAAGAAAAAAGAATTCGGTTCAGCCGCGGCATCATACTCGCAATCAATTTCCATAAATCCTAATTTATGTTGTTCTTATATTGGAAGAGGCAAAACTTTCGAATCCCTAAATAAAACGCAAGACGCTTTAAACGATTTTAATTATGTGATAAATATGTTTCCAAATTATAGTCAGGCATACGACGCCAGAGGCAGTCTTTATTATAAGCAAGGCTTGCCGGACGCGTCGATATCTGATTTTTCCAAGGCCATTGACTTGGCTCCTAAAAATTATTCGGCTAGAATCAATAGAGCTAAGGCTTATATCGACGTCGAAGACTTTCATAACGCTTCGTCAGATTTGGAATATGTAATAGAGTCTTACAAAGGCGCTCCTTTAGGAGGATATATAGGCGACGAGATAGCCTGGGCGTATTTTTATAAAGGCAGACTTTTAGAGCGTCTTTCAAAGGAAAATTCTGATTTATATCCTCAAGCGCTAGAGTCATATAAAAATTTTCTTAAATGCGTGATTCCTGAAGACGGAGATGCCGCGGCGCTTTATGCCAAAAATGTTGTTGCGGATATAGATAAGCCGAAGGATTCTTCCGCGGTAATTTCTAAAGTTTACAGACAGGGAGAGTATATTTTGTCGGTCGAGATGGATTTTGAGAATAATTCTCCCAGACCAGTAAGAACAGTTACTATAAATAATTTTGACCTAATTCTGGACGGAACTCCTATCGGGCGAAGGACGGCCGTTTTTAAACCAAAAAATAACGCTTTTATAGAACCTTTTTCTTCCGGTAAACTTTATTTTCTTATTTATAATTATTCTAAGCCTTTTTCTACTTGGCGAGTATCCGTTTTTGAGTATTTGCCGAATTATTAATTTTCTAAATTTATAATCAAAGTTCTTAAATTTTGCGGTTATTTATCGAATGGAGCTGATTTTATGTCGGCAGATGAAATTATATCGAAATTATTTTCTAATAAATGTTCCAGGGCGTCGCGCGTAAACTTGATAAGTCGGGCTGACGATCCTCTTATATTGCTCGAGACTCTTTTTATTTATTTTGACATAGCTTTATACTTTTCGAACGACAGCGCGATTTTGAATATTATGGAATGCTTAGATATCTTTAAGAGAGTCTTTAGTTCTAATGCTTGTTACTGTAGAATCCTGTTTAAAAAAGCCGAATATTTTTCCAATATAAACGACAATCGAAAGAGTCTTAGTCTGTATAAAGCCGCTCTAAAGTCTTCCTTACAATGCGACGACTTATTTTATACGGCTCAATCTTATTCAAAATTAGGCAAGTTATTTAAAAATCTGTCGTCTTCTCCTCCAATTTTAAAAAAATTTGAGAAAGAATTTCGAAAATATCCGGACTTTAAGACTGGAATGCTTGCTAAATCGTTTGAATATTTTGATTTATCGCAAAAAATTTTCGACGATTTAGGACACGAATATAATTCTGCCGTTTCTCTTTTTAATTCTTCCATATTATTATATTATGCCGGAAACGTAGAAAAATCTTATTACAAGGCCGTTCTTGCGAGAGAATTGTGCGAACGTCTTAAGTCGTCTTCGCTGTTAGGCGAAATTTTTTTGCATATGGCTAATATACATTGCGATAAAAAAGAATATTATATGGCTAAAATATATTATCGAGCGGCGGCTGATTTCTTTGCTTTAGATAGAAATTATATAAAATCTTCGGACGTTATCCATAAGATCGCATGGATTTTAAGTATCGAAAATAATTTCGCTTCCAGCTTGCCTCTTTATAGAAAGGCTTTAGATATTAAAATTTCTCTGGATTATCGTCAAGCGTTAGGCGATTTTTATCTTAACAGAGGAATAATTACGTTAGGACTCGGTAGTAAAGCGGCGGATATTGAAAAATATTTTGAGAGAGCCGCTTTTATATTTAAATCTTTAAAAATGGAAGATAAGGCCCTCATATCGAAATTTTACGTATATAAAGTTAGACGTATCAAAGGAGACTCTGAATCTTTATATAACTTTATGTCTTCTTATAAACCGAGATCGTTTAAAGATATTATCTCCGCTTCCGCAGGGATAAGCTATCAGACAAGAAAGCGAGAGTCTGATTTTTCAGCCGAAGCTTACGGCTCTCCGGGCAAGACATTTTGCGTTCCGAGAAAAAGCCTTGCCGGAGTAATGAGTAATTTAAGCGTTATTTGCGGTATTTCGGGAGATAAATATAATTCTAAATTTTTTAGCGCTCAATCAAAGACCGTAGGCGAATCTATTTGACGGGATCGGTCGAAGATTTCTCTTTTTGTTTAGCTTCTTTTTGCAGTTTTTTGATATCGTCTTTATATTTTTGTAATTTTGTTTCTATTAAAGTTAGAGTTGAGAAGACGATTCTATGATCTGATACCACGTCGGGCGCGACAGACGAGCTTACCGTTTGAAAATCGTCGTTAGAAAAGACGTAATCCAGCCTTAGAAAAGGATTTTGCGCCGGGAATGTCGCTTGAGGAAACGTATTTACCGCTAAGGCTGAGTCCGTTCCTACGTTTAAAAGCGATTTTACGGCCAGCGAGTTTGGAGGAGCGTTTAAATCTCCGGCAAAAATTACGGGGCCTTTTAAAGATTCAATATATTTTATAAATTCTTTTGTTTCTTGAATTTGCGTGCGGGCTAAATATTGGCCCCATCTATAGCATTCTTTAGGAGACGAATCGAAGTTTACGCTTCTGCCTGCTATAAGCCGTAGATTTAACAGATGAATTTCTTGCGAGTTGTCCTTTATAACGGCATGAATGAAATATCGATGTCTGTTGTTTCGATTATTTTCGGGAGTATTGTCAATATAATTTGGCTGTCTGCTTGAGAGCTGAATTTCCTTAAAGGAGATTATAGGATATTTTGATAGAATAGCGCTGTCGCAGATTTTGCCTACGGCTATATTATAGTCGGGAAAGGCTTCTTCCGTTTTTTCTTTGCCTTCCGCGACTGGATAGTTTATTTCGTTTAAGAATATGAAGTCTGGTTGTAGTTTGGTTACGGCTTGTCCGATTACCGGCGGAGTTTTGTCATATTGGGCTACGTTAAGTTCCGCTACGGCGTATTTTTTCCCTTTTTCCGGCTGTTTTTGACTGACTTTATCTTGATAACCGAAGCTGTGATCGATAACAAATATATAGCAGAACAGGTTGACTACTAACAAAATTACGGCCGCTTTCCATTGTTTGGATATAAGAATCACGATTAAAGAAAGTATCATTAGATATACGGTGTATGTTACTGGTATTAAATCGGATCCGAATAGAGGAGAGGCTTCGGAAAAGAATCCGCAGCTGCCTAGAGATACCATAAGCATTATTAATATCTGGATTATGCCCAGGATATATCCGAATATAGTTGCCGCTAGTTTTAGCGCGCCTAACAGTTTTTTTAGCGTATTTGTTGCTTTTGAACCTTTTTTTGCGGCTGCTTCCGCGTTTTTTGTACGATTTATAACGTTTTCGTCTTTTCCTAATCGTATTTCAGCGTCTTCGTTTTTATCGCTGCGTAAGTTTTCCGACATATTTTTCTCCTCAGCTCAGTTACTGCGGTTCAAATACTTTTAACCGCAGTTATTCGTTGTCGTAGTTTATATCTTCTTCGGATATTTTCCAAACTCCGTTTTCTTGTTTGAATTTTATTTCGCCTTTAAACGAGGAATAAGCTCCTTTGAGTTTAGGATTTCTGGCTTTTCCCGTTATTTCCATCGAAGCTTCCGAATCTGAAAATATTTCTTGCCCCGTGGAATATTCTACCGGACTTAAATAATTTAAAAGGAAAAGAGCTCCTTTAGGATCTTTTTCTTTTTTTATTGTTTTTATTATGTCTTTTGAAAGATATTTTTCAGCTTCTTCAATATTTAATGATTTAAGAGCTTCTTGTTTTTTTTGGTAAATTTCCTTTAACGATATATTTTGAGAATTGACTGAAACGGCAAAAGAAGAGGTAATTAAGAACGCGATAAAAAATACTATAAAATATTTTCGCATATTTATTCAGTTCCTTTACAGATAATTTAATAATTTGATTGTAATTTGGGTCCGTATTATTTAAAATTTCTTTTTGATATTTTATTTTTCCTTTTTCAAGGAGGCGCGCTTCAAGACTTTCGCGTAGTTCTCTTGCGATTGAATCGTTTGAATTTGAGACGTAAATTATATTTTAAGGAGTTTTTATGTCCGATATACATAGCCTTAGAGCCGAGATTAACGATATTAACGGCAAAATATTGTCGCTTATAAGCCGAAGAGGAGAAATCGTAAAAAAGATCGGCCTGGAGAAAAAAAAGCTTGGCGTAGATATTTTTGATCCTTTTAGAGAGGCGGAACAGACCTCGGAGATACTGTCCAACAATAAAGGCCCTTTTTCTAACGAATCCATAGAAAGAATTTTTCGCAGTATATATTCCGAATCGAGAAAACTCCAGCAAGACTGTAATTTTTTAGCGATACGAAGTCAGCCCGGGAAAACTCGCGCCATAGACTGCGGTAAAGGAGTTGTTATCGGAGGAGACAGACAAGAATTTATCGTCGGCCCCTGCAGCGTGGAAAATGCCGAACAGATCGGAGCTATCGCGAAAAAACTGTCTTCTTTAGGCATTAAAATATTGAGGGGAGGAGCTTTCAAGCCGAGAACTTCGCCTTATGATTTTCAAGGATTAGGCGAGGAAGGGTTAGAGTATTTGAAAAAAGCCGCCGACGAATATGGAATGATATCTATTTCCGAAGCTACTTCTCAAAAAAATCTTGAAAAGGTAGCCGAGTTTTGCGATATTATCCAAATTGGGGCCAGGAATATGTATAATTATCCTCTTTTGGAAGACGTTGGAAAACTTAAAAAACCCGTTTTGTTAAAACGTCATTTTTCCGCCACTATACGGGAATTTCTGTATTCGGCCGAATATATTCTTAAAGGAGGCAACGAGAATATTATCTTATGCGAAAGAGGGATAAGAACGTTTGAAAATTCAGTCAGAAATACGTTGGATATTTCTTGCGTTTCTATTTTAAAAATAGAAACCTATTTCCCAATAGTAGTCGATATCAGTCATTCCGCAGGGAGAAAAGACATAGCTCTTCCGTTAGCCAAAGCCGCTCTCGCAGCCGGAGCGGACGGCGTTATGGTCGAAGCGCATATGTCTCCTATGGAAGCTTTATCCGATCGCTTTCAGCAATTAACCATGAAAGAATTTGAAGATTTGTTTTCCGAATTTTTACTTAAGTAATATTTTACTCGGGCTTACTTCTATCCATAATATTTTGCAGCTTTTAATAGTCATAATAATGATATAGCCGAAAAAGTGTACGTAGGGTTAATATTTTAATAATCTTAATCTTAATATAGGAGCGGCTTGTAGTTATAATAACTATTTTATACATTCTATTGACTTTGTTTATATTTATATTCTATAATTATATAAAAATTAACGAGCAGTTGGACAAGGATAAACCTGAAGTTATGAAGATAGCTATCTAAAGCAAGCGATAACGGAAAACGCTGGAATACCTAAAGTAAGTTTTCGATATATAAAATTACGCGTTAGGTTATGACAGCAAAAGCATAGAATCATAGATAGGAAGGTTTCGTATGAAAATATTAGTAGTCAACCCGGGTTCCACTTCTACCAAAATAGGTTTATTCGAAGACTCTACGGAGCTTTGGACTGAAACTATACGTCATGAACCTGACGAACTTAAACGTTTTGCGACGGTATGGGAACAATATCCTTATCGTAAAAAAATCATAATGGAAATATTGGAAAAAAAGGGAGTCTTAAAAGAAAAAATTGCGGCTGTAGCGGGCAGAGGAGGATTATTCCGTCCTCTTAAAGGCGGAACTTATCTTGTTAACGAAAAGATGCTTAAAGACGCGGAAGCCGCGGAACGCGGAAGCCATGCGTCTAATATAGGAGCCGTAATAGCTTGGGAGATAGCGCAAGAATTTTCCGTTAAAAGTTATATAATCGATCCCGTGTGCGTGGACGAACTTGAAGATTTGGCAAGGTTTTCCGGTATTCCGGAACTTCCTAGAACCAGTATTTTTCATGCGCTGAACGTCAGGGCCGTAGCAAGAAAATACGCCGAACAATTAGGGGCAGATTTTCAAACTTTAAATTTAATAGTCGCTCATATGGGAGGAGGCATAACCGTAACCGCTTTGAAAAAAGGACGAGCCGTTCAAATTAGTCATGGTCTTTACGAAGGGGCCTTTACTCCGGAAAGATGCGGAAATATGCCGAATCTTCCTCTTGTGGAGTACGCAGATAAAACGCCCAGAGAAGAATTCAAAAAGCTTATTTCAGGAAAAGGCGGTTTATACGCTTATTTAGGCACTTCCAACGCGTTGGAAATAGAAAAGGAAATAGAAAATGGAAACGAGTATTTTAAGACCGTCTATGAAGCTATGGCTTATCAGATTTCCGAGCAGATTGGAGCCAGAGCCGCAGTTCTGTGCGGACGCGTAGACGCTATTATATTGACCGGAGGACTCGCTTATTCGAAGGATTATCTTAATAAGTGGATTGCCGAACGGTGCTCTTTTATCGCTCCTATCGCGTGTATGCCCGGAGAGAATGAAATGGAGGCGTTGGCCGAGGGAGCGTTTAGAGTTTTGTCCGGCAAGGAAACGGCCGGAGAATACTGATTTTTATGGACAGGAAAACGCGAAGGTTTGTAGAAATATTTCCAGATTAACGCGATTGATCCGGATTATAATTATTTATTTCTTAATTTTATAGGAAAAGAGGCGTTTTTTAATGGTAAACTATAAAGAATTAGGGCTTGTAAATAGCCGTAATATGTTTAAAAAAGCTATAGACGGAGGTTTCGCCGTTCCGGGATACAACTTTAACAATATGGAACAGATACAGGCGATTATAAGAGGCTGCGCCGAAAGCGATTCGCCGGTTATACTTCAAGTCTCTAAAGGAGCCCGAGAATACGCTAATCAGACGCTTCTCCGCAATATGGCCAGAGGCGCCGTAGAAATGGCCAGAAACGATCTGGGCTCGAAGATACCTATAGTTTTGCATCTCGATCATGGCGATAGTTTTGAAATTGCCAAATCTTGTATAGACACAGGCTTTTCGTCCGTTATGATAGACGGCAGTTCCAAATCGTTTGAAGATAATATTGCCCTTACTAAACAAGTGGTGGAGTACGCTCATGAACATGACGTAACCGTCGAAGGAGAGCTTGGAGTTTTAGCCGGTATAGAGGACGAGGTTTCGCATGAATTAAGCCATTATACTAAGCCGGAAGAAGTGGAGGAATTTGTTTCCAGAACTGGAGTCGATAGTTTGGCTATTTCTATAGGCACTTCTCACGGAGCTTATAAATTTAAAGTTAAACCCGGAGATCCTCCGCCTCAACTTCGTCTTGACATACTAGACGAAGTCGCGAAAAGACTCCCGGGGTTTCCTATAGTGCTTCATGGAGCTTCGTCAGTTTTGCCGGAGTACGTAGCGATAATTAACAAGTTCGGCGGCAAGATGGAAGACGCCGTTGGAGTTCCTGAAGACCAGATCAGAAAAGCCGCGTCGGGAGCCGTATGTAAAGTTAATATCGATAGCGACGGCAGATTGGTAATGACCGCTATGATAAGAAAAATTTTCGCTGAAAAGCCTTCTGAATTCGATCCTCGAAAATATCTCGGACCCGCTAGAGAAGAGCTTATTAAGATGATTATTCGTAAAAATACGGAAGTGTTGGCTTCCTCCGGACACGGTTTGGAAATTTCTAATATGAAATAAAGGCACAATGCTTTAAAACGGCTAAAATGCGGGAAGCGTGAATCCGTTTGCCGGCTAGCCCTCAGCGCGTCGCGTTTTCCGCATGTCTTTAAAAACTATGAAACAAATAACTATGTAAAGAGATATTAAAATTTTAATATCTCTTTACATAGTTATTTGTTTCATAAATCAATTTATAATAGCGCAAAATTTAAGACTTTGCGGTTAATTTGAATAAGTTGATTTTTTTATTCTGGAGAAAACTTTTTCGCGCCGCTTGTCCTTGGAGTTGTCTTATATTCTCCGCTAGAGATATTTTAAAGTGAAAATAGATTGCAAATTAATTATTAACGGGCGGATGTTATCAAGATGTTTATAGATACTCATTGTCATTTATGCGACAAAGAATTTAATTCTGATTTTAACCTGGTTTTAGAGCGGGCTTTTGAAAATAAAGTTATGAAAATTATCGTTCCCGGCTCCGATTTACGCTCGTCCGAAAAAGCGTTGGAAGCGGCCCGCAATTACGATGCCATTTACGCCGCGTGCGGAATTCATCCTCACGATTCCGCTCGGTCTTCAAACGAGGATTTGCGCCGGTTGGAAAAATTGGCTGCGGATAAAAAAGTCGTCGCCGTAGGCGAGATTGGACTTGATTTTCATTATAATTTCAGCCCTAAAGATATTCAGAAAAAAACATTTGCCGAACAACTTTTTATAGCTAAAAAAATACGAAAACCTGTTATTGTTCACTCTAGGGAATGCTTTTTGGAAACTTTGGATATTTTAAAATCAGAGCGTTCTTCCGAAGGAGTTATTCATTGCTTCAGTTACGGAAGAGAAGAAGTTAAACTTTTTCTTGATTTAGGGTTTTACATAGGGTTTACCGGAAGCGTAACGTTTAAAAAAGCGGATCAGATAAGAGACGCCGTCGCTTACGTTCCTATTGACAGATTATTGTGCGAAACGGACGGGCCGTATATGGCTCCTGTTCCTAACAGAGGAAAGAGAAACGAGCCTTCGTTTATTCCTTTGATAGCCGCTAAATTGGCGGAAATTAAGCGTGTATCCGTAGAAAATTTAGCTTATGCCGTTTTACATAACGCAGAAAAACTGTTTAACATATAATGATGCGCTCTTTATTCTCTGCCTGTTTGAGACAGCATATCTTCAAGCAGCAGTTTTGGGTTGTTTCTATATTTATTTCGTGGAATTTTACCTTCTAAAATAGAATGAAGCAAATTGCAAATAAAAGAATTGAAAGGAGTTTTTTCTCCGGTTCTTTCTCCTAAAACTTTAATTGCTCCGTTTACTACGTCTATTTCTGAATTTTTTTTTCCTTGCTCTATGTCTATATAAAGCGAAGGCATTTTTTTGCCTCTTGATTTAGCCTTGCCTGAGATAAGCATTATGGCCGATATGGCTTTTTCCGGCAAATAATCGTACATTATGCACATAGCCTTTACCGGGTATCCGGGCAGATCCACCGTTTTTATATTGTTTTTATTTAAAAGGCATAAAGCTTCCTTGAATAATTTTTTTTCTACAGATACTGCCGAAGAAGATTTAAACAGTTCCTCCATAGTCATAGAAGTTATAGCCGATAGAGCGTTTGAATTCATATTAAGGAGAACTTTTGACCATTTCATATCGGCGTAATTGTCGCATATAGACGTTTTAAATCCCGCTTCTGAAAAAATATCGGCGATTTTGTCCAATCGTATTTTATCTGACGTTTTTCCGAATGAAATTCCTCCTTTTAAATTAGTTACCGATACGCTGCCGTCTTGATTTTTAGCCGCCGGAAGCGTAATAACGGAAGATACGACTTTATCGGCTCCGTATTTGTTTATAAGCTTTTCCTCGTTGCCGATTCCGTTCTGACAAGTCGTTATTAAATTAAAAGCTTTTGTATCTAAATCTTCTAGTATTTCGTCGGTATTATAGGATTTGACCGATAAGATTGCAAGATCAAAAGGATTTTGTATTTGACTAAACGACGATATGGCTTGAGGATTCGAAAGCTTTTTTATGTCGTTTCCAAAATTGACCGTTAATTCGCTTTTTTTAAATTGTTCTATTTTAGATTCTCTTATATAAAAAACGATTTCGTTGTTTTTGCTCAGCGCGGTTCCCAGCATAGTTCCTATCGCTCCCGCTCCGATTATAAGTATTCTCAAAGCTTCCCTCCTCGTATCTTTAAGCTCTTATTTATAAGAAAAGAGCTGCGGGTCGATACGTTTTATCTGCTCCGCAGCCCTATATGCGTTAAAAGTTATTTGTTATCTTTTTTGAATTGTTCCATAAATTCCGTTAATTTTTTGACGCCTTCAAGCGGCAGGGCATTGTATAAAGACGCTCTGATACCTCCGGCGTCTCTATGTCCCTTAAGACCTATAAGATCCTGAGCTTTAGCTTCTTCTACGAATTTAGCCTCAAGATCTCTATTGACGAGCCTGAACGTTACGTTCATCTTGGATCTGCTGTCTTTATCTACGTTGGGAGAATAGAAGTCGATATTGGCGTCTATCATATCGTAAAGAAGCTTAGCTTTTTCCGTATTTATTTTTTCAATAGCGTCAAGACCGCCTTTCTCTAAAATCCATTTTAGAACCAGACCGACTACGTAAACGGGAAATACGGGAGGAGTATTGAAGAGGGAATTTTTCGCCGCATGCGTTTTATAGGAAAGCATAGTAGGCAGATTGTCGTTAGCCGAGTCTATAAAATCTTTTTTTGCTATTATGATAGTTACGCCGGCCGGGCCTAGATTTTTTTGAGCTCCAGCGTAAATCAAGTCGAATTTGGAGTAATCGAGTTTTCTTGAGAGTATGTCTGAAGACATATCGACTATCAACGGAACTCCGTTGGTTTCGGGATAAGTCTGCCATTCCGTGCCATAGATGGTATTATTGGAAGTTACATGAACGTATGAGGCGTCTTTTGTAAAGTTAAAAGTTTTGGGAATATATGCGAATTGTCTGTCTTCCGAAGAAGCCGCTACGTTGACGCTTCCTTCTTTTTTCGCTTCCTTTATAGCTTTGGAAGCCCAAGCGCCGGTATTTACATAATCTGCCGTCTGTCCTTGGCGAAGAAAATTCATCGGAACCATAGAAAATTGTAAACTTGCTCCGCCTCCCATAAAGAGAACTCGGTAGTCGTCTCCGAGACCCATAATTTTCTTCATATCGGCTTCGGCTTCCGCATTTATCTTATCGTATTGTTTGCTTCTATGGCTCATTTCAATCAGAGACATTCCTTGCCCGTCGTATTCCAAAACGGCTTGAGAAGCTTGCCGTATTACCTCGAAAGGCAGAGTTGCCGGACCGGGATTAAAATTGAAAACGCGTCTTGTCATAAAAAAAGCCTCCGTATAGTGTTATTCTTTAATATAATCTGACTAGCTTTAGCATATTAACGGCAAAAACATAAAAGTTTTATTCGTTGAAAAGCAAGTCGCTTCCGCGTATACCGCGGATTGTTGGAAAAATATACGCTCAAGCGCGGTTTTTTAGTCTGCGACCTGACTCGCTTTTTAAAACTTATCTTTAACTTTAGACGTCGTTCCGTTCGCTTTACGCTTCGAAGTTAAAAACGTTCTAGTTTCTATTTAGCCGTCAAACTGCGATTTATGAGAGTTTTATCCGCGAAGAGCTTTTGTCTTATACTTCTATAATTTTTATATTAATCCTTTCCTTTTATGTAAGCTTTTTAACGCATGTTAAGAATTTGCGTATTCTTTGAAGCTTGTATGTTTATCCGTCGCGTAAGTCTCGATTTTTATTTAAAATCTTTATTTTTATCTTTTGGATTCTTGCGGCCGTTTTATTGAAGGTTTTTTTTTTTAGTTGATAGAATAGTATTATACGAGTATTATGTTAAAAATATTTAAATAGAAACTTAAATAGAAATTTACTTCTAAAGATGTTCTCTTTAGCAACTTTTAAACAAGGAGATCGTCTTTAATTTTTTTATTTTTTTGTTTTGCGAAAAACATCGCAATATAACACAAATATTATAAGGAGTTCGGGATATAGGTATGAACTATTCAAACGACGTTTCGGGCAATGTGGCAATCATAGGAATAGGAGCTATCTTTCCTGATAGTGAGAATACAAAAAAATATTGGTCTATGATAAAATGCGGTCAAAGCGCAATAAGAGAAATTCCCGAAACGCATTGGAATATAAACGATTATTACGATAAGGATCCTAAAATTCCGGATAAAACTTACGGAAAAACCGGAGGTTTTATAAAGCCCGTAGATTTCGATCCTATGGAGTTTGGAATAGCTCCCAATTCGTTAGAGGCAATCGATTCTTCTCATATTTTATCTTTATTGGCCGCTAAAGCCGCTCTTGAAGACGGAGGATACGGTCAAGGAGGAAAAAATTTTCCTAAAGAGAGCGCCGGAGTTATCTTAGGCATAACCGGAGCTCAGAAACTCGCTATTGAACTTGGAGCGAGATTGGGATATCCGATATGGAAACAAGCCGTTTTAGACGCCGGAGGCGATGAAGCTTTAGCGGACGACGTAGTAAAAAGAATCGCTTCTAAATATCCTGAATGGCAAGAACAATCCTTTCCGGGACTTCTCGGCAACGTAGCTGCGGGAAGAATCGCCAATCATTTTGATCTGGGCGGGATTAACTGCGCTATAGACGCGGCCTGCGCAAGTTCTTTAGGCGCAGTCAATATGGCTTATACCGAGCTTATTTCGCATAGAGCCGATATGATGCTAACCGGAGGGGCAGATACTTTCAGCGATATTTTTATGTATATGTGTTTCAGCAAAACTCCGGCTATGTCTTCCGAAGGAACGGCAAAGCCTTTCTCGGAAAACGGAGACGGCACTTGTTTGGGCGAAGGCGTAGGTATTTTGCTTTTAAAGAGATATGAAGACGCCTTAAAAGACGGAGACCGAATTTATGCGGTTATAAGAGGCATAGGAGCTGCCAGCGACGGTAGGGGAGCGGCAGTTTTCGCGCCTCAGTCAAAAGGTCAGGTAAAAGCTATCGAACGCGCTTACGCGCAATCCGGAATAAGTCCGTACACAGTAGATATGATTGAAGCGCATGGAACCGGGACTAAAGTCGGAGACGGAATTGAGCTTAAATCTCTTAACGCCGTGTTCGGCTCCGGCGAAGACGGCAAAAAAAAGTGCGCTCTCGGAAGCGTAAAAGCTCAGATTGGCCATTGTAAAGCGGCGGCGGGAGTCGCAGGCATTATTAAAGCGGCGTTATCCCTGTATTATAAATTAATACCTCCTACTTTAATATCAGAACCGGCTCTCGCGGGATTGAGAGATAAAAATAGCCGTTTTTATTTAAATGATAAAGCGAGACCATGGATCTCTGATAATAAATATCCTAGAAGAGCGGGAGTCAGCGCGTTTGGTTTTGGCGGCAGCGATTTTCATTGCGTGCTTGAGGAAGCCTCGTCGCGAAAGCAGGAGATTGATTGGAACGACGACGTGCAGATTATCTCGTTCTCTTCAGATTCAAAATCTGAAATTATCAAGGCTATTCGTTCAATCGAAGGTAAATCTTGGGAGGAGTTTTCAAAATTTGCATTTGAATCGAGGCAAACTTTCGACTCAAGTAAAAAATATTTAGTTGCGGCGGCGGTTTCGTCGAATAATTTTGATTTTGTATCTTTAAAGCAACGTTTGGAAAACGCAGTTTTAGAAGAAAAAAGCTCTCCGTTTTCAGAAGGCATCTTTTTCTCGGATAGGAAACGCTCGGGAAATATAGCTTTTCTATTTCCGGGACAAGGTTCTCAATATGTCGGTATGATGAGAGACTCCGCATGCCTTTTCCCTGAGTTTATATATTCCCTGGATCTTATGGAGAAGGCTTATTCTAATTTGCATTCTTCTAAATTGTCAGATATTATTTATCCTTTGCCCGGCTATGAATCACCCGAGAGAAAATCAGCCGTTTTAACGGAGACAAAGAACGCTCAGCCTGCTTTAGGAGCCGTCTCTTTAGCTTCCGCTTTAACGCTTTTAGATCTTGGAGTCGTTCCTTCGGCCGTCGCGGGTCATAGTTACGGCGAACTTGCGGCTTTATGTTTTAGCGGAAAAATCACGCCTGAAGTTTTTGCTGAACTATCGGTTCTAAGAGGGACTTTAATGGCTTCCGAAAACGCCTCAGACGGCGCTATGTGCGCCGTGATGAGCGACTTCGAGTCTCTGGATAAAATATTAAGAGAAGAAAATTTAAATTTGAAAATAGCTAATAGAAACGCTCCTCGCCAAATGGTTCTCTCGGGAGACGTCGCCGGCATAGAGAAAGCGATAACCGTTTTAAGTAAACGCGGAATCGCGGCGAAGCGTTTAAAGGTGTCGGCCGCTTTCCATAGCGAGCTTATCGCAGGAGCCGCTCGGCCGTTTGCCGATAGAGTCGCAAAAGTGACGTTTTATCCGTCCGATATTCAAGCGTATTCAAATTTGACGGCTAAACCTTACGTAGAAGGTTTGGAACATAATCTTTTAGCTGAGCATATGACCAATTCGGTTCTTTTCCACGATGAAATTTCTAATATGTATAACGACGGAGTCAGGCTTTTCATCGAGGTAGGGCCGGGTTGTAAAATTTCAGGGCTGGTAAAAAATATATTGAGCGATAAAGACGATTTTGAAGCTTTATCTGCAGATAGTTCTAACGGCAGAAGAAGTTCTTTAATGGATTTGGCGCTTTTACTGTCGCGTTTGGCGTCTTTAGGGCTTCCCATAGATTTGTCGCTTTGGAATCCTGTCGCGGCTAAGACGAAAAAGCCTAAATTCACCGTTAAGATATCGGGAGCAAATTATATAAAAAATAGAGATATCCCCGCGTCTAAATTGAAATACAGAGACGTTCGGTTTTATGAAAAAGTTTTGTCGGAAAAACGGATTTCCGACGATAAAATTTCAAAAGATATTTCTAATGCCGCTTCACAATTCGTTTCGTCGAAAGAAAATAGCCTGGCGAAGGCCATTGAGGCTATGTATTTGCAGACGGCTGAACTTCACAGACAATTTCTTGAAAACCAAAGGATCGTTTTGGACTCGCTGAGAGTCGCTTTAAATATATCGGGCAACGCGCCTGTTAGCTCGGCTGCCAAAGCCGAACCGCATGTTCCCCGCTCGGAATCCGAACAGCGTTTGCCTTCCGTATCCATCATTGAGAGCGATACTTCTGAAACGGCTAATTATAAATCTG
Source organism: uncultured bacterium (assembly GCA_949288455.1). Lineage (GTDB taxonomy): Bacteria > Vulcanimicrobiota > CADAWZ01 > CADAWZ01 > CADAWZ01 > CASEKF01. Next base: position 7,245 of record CASEKF010000060.1, on the reverse strand, counting down.
AAACGGGATTTTTAAATATTCTTCCTTCTTCCGAAAGTAAGCGTCGTTCTTCCAATGCCGATAATTCTTCCGGCGATTCTTCCTTGTTCGGCGTTTTGGTGAAGGTTATATCCGATAAAACCGGTTATCCTTCCGAAATGCTTTCCGCGGAAATGGATTTAGAGTCTGATTTGGGCATAGATTCCATAAAGAAGGTTGAGATATTTTCTTCTTTAAAAGATTTGCTTCCCGGCATGCCTTCCGTAAGCGCTTCCGATATGGGGTCCATTCGCACCGTCGGCGAAGCCGTTTCCTTTATACGCGGCGGCATTTCCGATTTTTCCGCGTCTGACGATTCTTCCGAAAATTCTCGCGCCGGCATATCTTTTCCCGAAACTTCCGACTATTCGACGCTTTCAATGATGAAATTATCGCTTGATTTAAAAGGAGAAAGCAAGATTCGGAATTTTGCCGGAGTTCATATAGTTTCAGATAAGGGTAAATCCGCGTCTATTATTAAAATCGGATTTGAAGCTCTTGGATATCATCCTTCCGTCGGAACTCTTGATAGTATACCGAAAGATATAGACTTTCTGGTTATTGCCGGAGAAGAGGCGGAAACCGACGTTTCATTTATTGAGCGAGCTTTCTGTGTCGTTAAAGAATTTTTGAAGTCCGGAGGAAAAGGTTTAGCTTCGGTTTCTTTTATGGACGGAGCTTTTGGTTTAACCGGAAATATAAGAGAACCTAATCAAGGAGGGTTAGCCGGGCTTATTAAAACTGCGGCTCTTGAATTTCCTTCGGTATTTATGAGAGCAATCGACTTTGATCCTGATTTAATGGGAAATAAGTCTAAGCTAAAAACGTTGGCTTATGAACTTCTCGCCGAAGGCCCTATTGAAGTCGCTGTTTCAAAGGACGGCGTTAAATCTTTAAATATTTCTAAAACTCATATGCCAAATTTATCCGTTCCGAAAGACTTGTTTGCCTCCGGAGACGTTATCATTGCCACCGGAGGAGGACGAGGCGTTACCGCTTTTTGTTTATGCGAATTGCTTAAAGCTTTGCCTGAAGGAAAGCGTCCCTCCGTTGTTTTGGTCGGTCGAACCGATATTTTAAAAGAAGAGCCGGAATATACGAAACAAATTGATTCCGAAATAGAGATCAGGCGGGTTTTAACGCGTTATGAACCTGCGTCTCGCCCTGCTGAAACAGGCGGAAAAGCCAGAGAAATTTTAGCGTCCAGAGAAATAAAAAAGACTATGTCTTCTATACGTAAAACGGGAGTTAAATGCAGTTACGTTAGGGCGGACGTAAGAAATGTTGATTATTTAGATAAAATTACGAAGGAAGCCGAACGTCTGGGAAGCGTCGTCGGATTTATTCATGGAGCCGGAATTATAAAAGATAAGTTGCTCGCCGATAAAACGCTTGACGAATTTAGTAGCGTTTTAAGAACTAAAGTCGACGGAGCCGAACAATTATTAAGGATATTAGGACAAAAAGAATTAAAATTGATCGCGTTCTTCAGTTCGTCGACCGCTAGATTCGGAAGAAAAGGACAGATAGACTATTGCGCGGCGAATGAAATTTTGAATAAATTGGCTCGGAAAGAAAAATTTACGCGTCCTGATTGCGTCGTGAAATCGTTTAATTGGGGGCCTTGGGACGGCGGAATGGTCGACGCCGGGCTGAAAAAATTATTCGCTTCGGAGGGAGTAGGAGTTATTCCTCTCGCCTCGGGAGCCAGACTTATGGCAGATGAAATTTTATTCGGCGACGAAGAAGTTGAAAAAGTTGTTCTCGCTAAATTGGATACTTCTGTCGAACCTGCGTTTAAAAAAGAACTTTCCATAAGCGAATTTCCCGTTCTTAAAGACCATGTAATCGACGCTAAGGCCGTTATGCCTTTAGCTCTTTCGGCAGAACTTCTTATGGAAGGCGCGCTTGCCGCTAATCCGGGATATTTTTTCATCGGATACGACGATATGAGAGTTCATGCGCCGATTAAACTAGAAAAAAATCAAAAGCTTCTTTGCGGAGTTTTTGTCTCAGAACGAGAAAAAACTGACGGTCGTATATGTTTATACTCAGAATTGAAAACGTTAAATAAAAGTGGAAATTGGGAACTTAAAGTTAGCGCGTCTATTATTTTGTCGTCTTCTAAACCGGCAGTCAAACTTGCTTGTTTAGAGTCTATTGCAGGCGGCGAATTTAAAGGAGACGATTTATATTCTGGACTTTTCCATGGCAAAGCTCTTCAAGGTATTAAAAATGTTATCGGTTTTTCTGAAAAAGGCATAGAATTAAAAGCCGTAACGGCTCCTAAGCCTGCGGAATGGATTCTTCATCCAAAAAGGAGCGGATGGGTTTCGGATCCTCTTATAAGCGACTGCGCGTTTCAGGCTATTATTCTGTGGACTTTAAAGTATAACTCAGCTCCTTCTTTGCCCGCGTATGTAAAGTCTTTTCGTCAGTACTCTCGTATTTCCGAAAAAGAAATTAGAATTGCGGTTTTTGTAAAATCAAGCGCAAACAATATAGTCGTATCAGATATTTTCTTTAAGAATTCCAAAGGCGATCTTGTAGCGGAAATGTTAGGCTGTGAATGCGTCGTATATGAAAATTTGAAAAAAACGTTTTTAGCTAATAAGCTTTAATCTTTAAAAAAATTATGGAAACTTAGCTCGCTGTCTTGTGATAGCAGCGGGCTAAGTTTTTATATCTCCGACGTATTAGTGTCGTTTATAATCCGTAAAAGATAATGTTTTACATTTTTACTAAAATTTTTGTTTTTTTAAGCCGTTTATAATTTATTATCGTAAATCTAAAACGGTTATAGTTTGTTCGTTAAAAGGGAAAAACATTTTGACAATAGAAAAATGAAATTAAAGCTCGTAAAAGGCGGACTGCTGAGTTATGGCGTCTTTAAAGTATTTGATAAACAGTAGATATAGAATTGAAAATGAGATAGGACGAGGCGGAATGGGGGTCATTTATAAAGCTTTAGATCTTCATCTTTCCAGATTTGTAGCTATCAAAATTTTAAATCCCGATTTTTCTTCTATAAAAGCTTACGAGCGTTTTAAATATGAGATTTTTAGTGCGACCAGCCTTGAACATCCGAATATAGTGCGAGTTTACGACGCCGGATATTATAAGAATAGAATTTATTATGTTATGCAGTATGTGGAGGGACATGATCTTGGAGAGGAAATAGACGCTAAGGAGCGTCTGGAGCTATTCGACGTTATTCACATTCTTTATCAAATCGCGGCCGCTCTTGATTATGTTCATGGAAAAGGCTTTTGCCATAGAGATATAAAGCCCGGAAATATACTTCTTGACAATCATAAAAACGCTTATCTTACCGATTTTGGCGTAGCATGTTCTATTTTAATTCCGGATTCTGTAATCGGCTTTGCGGGAACGGCTGAATACGCGTCTCCCGAACAATGCAACGGAGCTAAGTTAACTTCCAGATCTGATCAATATTCGCTCGCCGCTACGACATATGAAATGTTAGTAGGCAGCCCTCCTTTTTATGAGGAAGACGGGAATCCTATGAGCATAGCTATAAAACAGATCAATCAGGAACCTAAAGATCCTAGAACCTTATGTCCAAGCATTCCCGAGTATGCCTCTAAGGCTATTTTAAAAGCTCTTTCAAAAAGTCCGGAACAGAGATTTCCATCCTGCAACGCTTTTGTAAGCTGTCTGTCAGGTATGTCGACGGATTTTTTCAGACAATCTTCCAATATGGACTATTTGCCTGACAAATCTATTTTAAAATCGCTGAAAACTCTCGTTTTACCGCATAAAAACATAAAATCGATTAAAAAATTGCATTTATCGCAAGCTCCTTCCGACTCTTCGGCTGATTATGATAAACAGGATTCTCAAGAATCGGCTTTAGCGCCTAAGCAAGAAGATAACATAAATAAAATAAAAACGAAGACTCAGCTTATTGCGTATAACGACAGCGCCGATTTGCTTGCATTTAAGGAAAGGTTAAAAGATTTACGAAAGTATAACGGCGAGAGCTTATATGAACCTCAGGAAGCTGAGAGTGACGGACAGAAAAGAACTGATTCCGGAAACGAGATAAGTTCCGTTTATGATTCTCACAAAAATATTGAACAAGAATCGATATCTCAGATTAAGGATTCGTCGCAAGCGGATTCAAGAAATAGTTCGTCTTTAAAAAAGAACGAGTATTCCACCGTATATAACGTCGCAAATTTATATGTTGAATCCAGCGTCTCCAATGAAGAGCGTAAAATATCAAATAGCGTTGACGAGCTTAATGACTCTTTAGATTTTGAGCTTCAAAATAGTGATAAAGGTTTCGATTTTAATTCAAACGAATCGAAACCTTCTGATTTTAAAGCTTTAGAAGTTGAAAATAACGTTGCCGCTTTTCAGAAACCCGTTAAACGCCATAATATCGACGCCGCGTTAGACGATATCGAAAACGGCGAGCTTCTTGAACGAGCAGAAAAGAGTAATAGCGGAGCCAATGAAGATTCTGAGAACGCCGGGCAATCTTTTCAATCGGAAACTTTGGAAAATCGCTTTGAGGAATCTTTGATTCAATCTAAAAAAGATATTTCTTTATCGTCTGAGACAGAATCAAGAGACGACGTTTTTGCGCAAAAAAACGAGAGCTCTTACGCAGGGCCATCACAAGACGCCGTTAAGGATTTGTCTGAAGAATATCCAAACGAAGATAACGATTCCAATTTTGCTAGAGAGCGGATTGAACGCGAAAATAACGTTGAGGTTGACGATAACGGCGAAAATTCAGCTATTGCGGAACGTTCCGATTCGCGGAATAATAAAAACGATTCGGATATTGAAGAAGCGATCGGCGAATCCGGAACTTTGAGAGACCGAGAAGTTAAAGTTGATCTAGAAGCTTCAAAACTTCCTTATGTTTTGTCGTTTCTAAAAAGTCCTGGAACCCTGCTGAAATTTATAGCGGCAGGATTTATCGCCGTTATTTTCATAGCTATCGCCTTAGCGTTTTATGCGTCTACGAGAACGGATTATATCTTGGAGGCTGAGAAAAATTTTGCGGCGGCTAGATATGAACAAGCGGCGAAAATGTATGAAGAAGCTTTGAAACGAGATCCTGATATAAACTCGAAAGACAATATTATTTGCAATATATCTTCTTCATATTTTAAGGCCGGAAATATAGATAAAGCCTTAGAATATTGCGCTGTTCTAGAAAAGGAATATCCTCAGGCATACGGCGATCGAGCCGTCTTTATTTCGTCGGTTTATGCCGAGAAAGCCAAAATAGCGGCCGATTATAAAACAGCCGAGGAATTTTATAAAAAATCTTTGCGGGTCTTTTCTGATAATCTTGAAGTAAAGAAGTCTTTAGCGGAGCTTTACAAAAAGAACGATGAGTATGACAAGGCTTTGGAAACATATTCGCGAATCTTAGACGATACCGATAATGATGAAGATAGAAGATTAGCGCTGCATGCTCTTACTGAAATATCTTTAAATAAGAAAGAATATGCAAAAGCTTGCGAGTATTTTGAACAATCCATCTCGGAAGGCGTTGAGATTTCTTATATCGATTATGCGAAGGCTTTAAAAGAGTCGGGAAAAAAGAAAGAAGCTTTAGATATTCTGAAAAAAAATTCGCAATTAGACGAATTAAATAGCGAAATTGTCGATCTGTCGCTGGAGTTGGGCGAGGATGTTTATAGGGAAAAAGGCAAACTTTCGCCGGAGGTTCTCTCATATATAAATCAGGCGAGAAAACTTGATAAAAATAAAGTTAACGAACAATCTGACGAAATTTTAAAAATATGCAATAAAATGTATGACGAAAAAAAATATAAAGAAGCGGCTAAGGAACTATCTTATGCTTTGGCTTTAAATCCCGAGTCCGGAAAAGCGGCTTATAAATATATTTTAACCTTATATAAGTTGAATAAAAAAGACGAGGTTATTAAATACAGCCCTAAAGCTCAAGAGCTTAATAAAGATAGGAAGGACGTGCTTAAATCAATCGAAGATATGGTAGCCGCAATAAATAAAGAAAAGGCCCCCGCGGTGCCAAGCTATTATAATAGCGCCTGGAGGAGATACGACGGAGGATATAAAAGAAAATCTTACGGCAGCCCCTCAAAAAAATACGTTCCCAAAAGGAATACCGTTAAAATACCTTCCATTCCGTCAAGTTATTTTGACGAGATAAACAGGGGAGAAAAAGAACGAAAAGTTCAGGAGATACCTTCTATAGACTAAAATAAAAGGCTTGAGCTCTTTGCTATAGCCATTAAATATGGCATATCCGGGAGTCAAGCCTTTATCGCAGTCTTTTGCGCTCAAAATTAGAAAATTACAAAATAGATTCGTTGTTGTTTTAATTTTTTATCGTCTTATTGCGAGGAGAAATTAGTCGCGCCATTTCCAGTTCGTCTATATCTTCTTGATCGCCTATCATTGGTTTGCCGTCGTAAAATTTAGTGTCCGGAAGTATAATCTGCGCGTTTTTTTTCATTTCATGTTTTATTCCCCTTATGCCGAAGATAAGCACGGGTTCGTCTCCTATGGAAGTATATCTGCCGTATATATTGTCGTCTAGCGGATCTTTATATTTTTCGCATAATAATATACTTTTGGCGCTAAGTCCTACGACTACTCCGTTAGTTTGTCTGAGAGAGAAAAACGACAGGGCGTCTCGATCTGCGTCTCGGATATAATTGTAGTCTTCGGCATGCGGAGTTACCCATAAGCCATGAGTAAGACCCATGCCCATGTCGCTTGCTCTTAGATAGCCTCCGGGAGAGAATCTATCCATATTGAGATAAAATCTGTCTTGATGGCAAAGCGTTCCCGCGCTGATGCCGAACGTATTGCTTCCGTTTTTAAGAGCTTCTTTAAAAAAATCGGCTAACTGATAAAATCTAAGTCTGTTGGCTAAAACATATACTCTCCCGCCGTAAAAAAAGATAGTGGCGCTGGAAAGTATCCTTTGTTTTAAGTCCGCTCTTTGCTCGTTATATAGCGAAGAGTTTGCTATTCCGCTTTTTTCCAGGAAATAACTTTCTATAAAGGCGCATGTATCGAACATTTCCGCGTCTTTAAAAATGATGTGATCTATTACTTCTTTTAATTCTTTACACTCGTCGAGATCTTCGGAATTTTTGCGCAGGCTTTCGATTTCCTTCAGTATTTTTTCTCCTTGAGTAAAGCTATAGTTAAGAGTAAATAGAGTCTTATCCTGCTCATATGCGTCTA
>CASEKF010000059.1 GCA_949288455.1 uncultured bacterium | reverse complement strand
TAGCGAAAAGGTTCCACCTGTTCCCATACCGAACACAGCAGTTAAGCTTTTCATCTTCGATGGTACTGAATCGGCAGCGATTTGGGAGAGTAGAGAACCGCCGGGATTTAAAATTTGAGAGGCCTTTTTAAAAGGTCTCTCTTTTTTATTTTTAGAGTTTTTTTGTTTATATAGAGGAAAGACGGCAGGATTTCCATAATTTTTATTTTATATTTTAATTTATTTTTATGTTGCAGCGAGGATTAATTAATGCAGACGTGGCATAAGATTAAACTGGATATTTACAGAGTAAGTTATAGATCTTGCCGTCCTTATCAGGAAAAGATAGACGATTTTTATGATAATGGAAAAATTAGATTTCAATGGGACATGATGAAACAAGCCTATTTAATGGCAGGAGATCAAACTTTTCCCGCCGTGTGTTCTCAGTGCCCTTTGAATTTACGTTTAGTATGCGAAGGCTGCAATATGGAGATCGACGGTTTATTCTCTTTTTTGAACGTTTTGGTGCAGTATATGCCGGAGTGTATACTGCTGAATTATAAATTACAAGACGATTTTTTGGATATAGATATAGTGCGTCAACTTTATAATGAAATGATAGATCTGGAGAAACAGCTGGAAAAGGTAGATTGGCCTGTGGCCAGGGTAATGAACGGCGATTCGCCTGTTTTGGCGCCCGACGGTCAGGATGGGGAGCAAGAATTGTTTTACCCCTGGGAAGGAGAAGATGAAGATACTTATCCTTACGGAAGCGAATCTTATTATTGGGGAAGAAGCAAAGATGGAATTATTGTAAAGGATAGTTTTGGAAATAAAGCTCCTTATACTTTTTCTAAACTTTACAAAGAAGGGTTTGGCGTTTACGGCGTTTCTACGGACGGCAAGCTTCATACTTTTGTGCCTGTGATGGGAAAATTTCCGATTTGGAGCAATCCTGAGGGATATGGCGGACAGGAACTCGTAGCCGATATTAAGAAAGCTTCGGTTGTTTTCAGAAAACAACTTAACGCTATTATCGTATTTGCCGAAGAAGCCATGAAAAATAATACCGGTCTTATTTTTGAACAATTGTTGTAATTATTTTTGTTTATTTTAAGCTTATACGCAAACGGCCGCAGTATGTTTAAAATGATTTTTCAGCGGCGTTCATGACAGTTTAATTTATTTTTGATTTTTTTGCTTCGGTCGACTTTTCTGCTGATTTAGCCGCTCTTTTGTTCTGTTAGGCTAAAAATCGATATTTATTTTATGACGTCTTATAACGTCGTATATTTTCTAATATGAAAGGATTTTGTTATGAACGGTGAAATGAAATCCGTAGTAAAGACTAAACGAGCTCCCGGAGCCGAGCTTTGTTCTCTTGAGATTCCTCATCCCGGTCCGAATGACGTTCTCGTAAAGGTAAAAGCCGCTTCCATATGCGGAACCGACGTGCATATTTATACTTGGGACGGCTGGGCTCAAAGCAGAATAACTTCGCTTCCTCAGACTTTAGGTCATGAGTTTGCCGGCGAGGTGGCGGAAGTAGGTTCTCTTGTGACAAGGATAAAGCCCGGAGATATGATTTCGGCGGAAACTCATATCCCTTGCGGGGCCTGTCTTCAATGTTTGACCGGGCAAATGCATATTTGCAACGACGTTAAAATTTTAGGCGTAGATATTAACGGATGTTTTGCCGAATACGCCGTAGTTCCCGAGGTTGTCTGTTGGAAAAACGATCCTTCGGTTCCTTTTGAATACGCGACGGTACAGGAGCCGCTTGGAAACGCGGTATACGCGACTTTGGAAGGAGGCGGCATAAACGGACATTCGGTAGCCGTTTTTGGAGAGGGTCCTACCGGACTTTTTTCAACCGGCGTAGCCAGGGTTTCGGGAGCTTCCGAAATATTTGTAGTAGGAAGGAATAGATTTAGGCTTGATATAGCAAAAAAAATGGGAGCGGATCACACGATTTTTATTTCGGAGATCGACCCCGTAGAATACATACTTGAAAAGACTCATGGATTAGGCGTTGACGTAGTTTTGGAAATGTCAGGCGCTCCGGCCGCTATCGCCAACGCTTTTAAGGTAGTTAGAAAGGGAGGGCGATTCTCCGCTTTCGGTATTCCTCCGCATGACGTATCCATAGATTATGCTAACGGCATTATTTTTAAAGGCGTGCATTTAAACGGCATAAACGGCAGGAAAATGTTTCAGACTTGGTTTGAAGTAAGGAATTTCCTCTCTTCAAAACGTTTGGATATCTCTCCTGTCGTAACTCACATTTTACCGCTTGAAAATTATAAGGACGGGTTTGATATTTTAACTTCTCCTGAAGCTAAATGCGGAAAAATAGTTTTAAAAAATTAGGAGGCTCTATGGGCAAATTTGATTTTATAACGGACGAAATTGCCGGATTAAAAGAAGCGGGGTTATACAATAGAATCAGAACTATTGAAACTCCTCAAGGAGCTTGGATAACCGTAGACGGCAAAAAAACTTTGAATATGTGCTCTAATAACTATCTCGGCCTTGCCGGAGAAAAACGCCTGGTCGATAAAGCTAAAGAATACATGGATCTTTACGGAGCCGGTCCGGGAGCCGTAAGAAGCATTGCGGGAACGATGTCTTTTCACCATGAGTTGGAAAAAAAGCTTGCCGAATTTAAGGAAGCCGAAGACGTCCTTTCTCTTCAGTCCGGTTTTGTCGCTAATCAAGCGGTTATTCCTTCGGCGCTGTCTTCTTCGGAGGACGCGGTTTTTACGGACGAATTGAATCATGCTTCTATTATTGACGGAGTTCGTTTATCTAAAGCTAAAAGATTTATTTACGCTCATAACAATCCCGCAGATCTTGAAAAAAAATTGAAAGAAGCCGTAAACGCAAGGAATAAGCTTATTATTACTGACGGAGTTTTTTCTATGGACGGAGATATTGCTCCGCTGAAAGAAATTTGTGATCTTGCGGATAAATACGGCGCAATGACAATGGTGGACGACGCTCATGGCGAGGGTGTGTTAGGCCCTTATGGCAAAGGCATAGCGCATCATCTGGGCGTTCATGGACGGATTGATTTCGAGATAGGCACTTTATCCAAGGCTTTTGGAATAATGGGCGGATTTGTAGCCGGAAAGAAGGAAATTATAGATTTTCTTCGTCAGAAGGCTCGTCCTTTTCTTTTCTCTTCGGCCGTTACTCCGGCAGACGCCGGAGCTTCCATAGCCGCCGTCGATATTTTGAGCGAATCTGACGAAAGAGTAAAAAAACTTTGGGAAAATACGAATTTCTTCAAAGAGAATATGAAGAAATTGGGATTTGACACAGGTATTTCCGAAACTCCGATCACTCCCGTTATGTTGGGAGAAGCTTCGAAGGCTCAGAAGTTTTCCGCAAAGCTGTTTGAAAAAGGTATTTTCGCTATGTCCATAGGCTTTCCTACCGTGCCCAGAGGCAAGGCCAGAATTAGAGTTATGCTCAGCGCATCTCATTCCATAGACGATTTGAAGTGGGCTTTAGAGGTTTTTGAAGAGACAGGAAAAGAATTGGAAGTTATATAATATATTTAAGAATATAAGTTTCTTTCCTAAATATCCGGAGGAATGTATGAGTAATTTTTCAGGACAATTTCAGCATTATCCGCCTGTGGGCATGCCTTATATGCCCGCGGGTTCGGCTCCTGTCAAAACTCCTCCGGGTCCTTTGTCTAAGCTGAATTTGAAGGCTGTTCTTAAAAGGCTTGTGACCGTTAGTCAGGATATGGAAGCTACCGGCAAGTCGTTGGCCGTGGCTAAGAATATGAGTTTGAGAGCTCAGATGCAGGATAAACTGGACAAACTTGCTAAAGAGCAGGCCGAACTTATGAAGAAAATCGTAGATACCGCCGGAGACGAGCTTCTTAAGAAAGAGTTTTTAAGATTGACAAGAGTTATAGGACAGATTCAGGAACAGATAAAAAACTGCAGAAGCGTTCAGGAACTTGAGAAGATTCAGAATTCTACGGATAATATTATCAATACTTGGGTAAATATTTTTAAAGATTTGACTATGGACGCTATAAAATGTTCAAAAGAGTGATCGCATAGCTTTTTAAATATTTCCGCCTATAAGGAAAAAATGTAAAGAACATATGCAGACTAATCAGAATAATCCAGCCAGACAAGTTATAATCTCCGACAATCTTACTATACAGAAAGAATCGTTTCAAATTCTGCACAGTAACGGCGTCGACTCGCCAGAATATCAGAATATAGCTCTGATGTTTATGATGTACGACAAGAGCCAAAGCGGAAATCCCGATATATTTTTTATAGAGAACGATTCTTCTAAGTTATATTGTGTCAAATGGACGAGAGAAAACAGAAAAAAGCAGAGTAGCAATATTACTTTTATCTCTTTTCTTCAGGATATTCTGAAAGTTCTCGCAGGTTCGTACATAGATAAAACGGTAGACCTTTTCATAGAATCAGCCACCGGTAAGATTCCCGTTTATAAATCTTACGCGGCCGCTTTGGCGTATTGCGGAGAGGTTTTTATACAAAAGCGGAATAATGCCGATTACGAAGAGCATGACGAGAATGAATGGCGTAAGGGTTACTTTATATACGAAAATCTTCGTATAAAGCAGATTTTAAAAGGCGGAATGGGGATAGTATATATCGTTAACCATATAAAAACCGGCGAAACGTTTGCGATGAAGTCGATTCAGCAAAAGTTTATGCTGGATAACGAAAATTATAAAATGTTCACGCAAGAGGCGGAAACTTGGATTAATCTGGAAAAGCATCCCAATATTGTGCGCGCTCTTGCCGTCAGACAGATAAACTCAAGGCCCTTTATTTTTCTCGAATATGTTAAAAACGGAAGTTTAGAAACTCTTTTGCAAAAAAACAGGCTCACGGTAATGCACTGTATTGCTTTTGGAATACAGATTGCTCGCGGACTCGCTTACGCTTATAAAAAATTGAAGCTTGTTCATAGAGATTTAAAGCCTTCTAATTGTCTTTTGGATGAGAAAGGCGTTTTGAAGATTACCGATTTTGGCTTGGCTAAATGCCGCGACGCTCAAAGCGAACGCGAAGGAATGATACAGGGCACCATAAGCTATATGCCTCCGGAAAATCTTTCCGGAGGAGACGTTTCTTCTCCGGAGTTCGATATATATTCTTTCGGCGTAATTTTTTACCGCATGCTTACCGGAGTTCTTCCGTATAAAGCGGAGAATATAGGCGAGCTTCTTACTTTTTTTGAAACGGGTAAGATTCAGAGGCCCGGATATGTGAGAACCGATATTCCGGCTAAACTTTCTTCTATCGCTATGAAGTGTTTGGAGTTTAAGCCTGAGAACAGATATCATTCTTTTGACGAAGTTGAGCGAGATTTAGTCGAGTTTTGCAAAAAAACTTACGGAAGAGTTATCCTTGCCGAAGAAGAAGATAAGTTGAAGATGACGGCCGAGGATCTCTTAAAAAAAGGTCGCGCTATCGCGGAACTTGGCAAACATTACGAAGCCGTAGAAGTATACGACGAAGCTTTAAGACAAAGTCCGAATAACGTTAATATTCTTATCGCCAGGGGAGAGAGTTTATATACCGTAGGCAGCTATAACGAGGCTCTTAAAAATTTCAACGCCGCTTTATCGGCTTCCGAAGACGACGGCAAAATAATGACCAGAAAAGGCGACTGTTTTCTTGCTTTAAAAAGATTTCAGGACGCTTTTACATGTTATAACGAGGCGTTAGAATTAAATCCTGATAGTCCGGAAACTCTTGTTTCTAAAAGCAAATATTTTTTGAGGACTCAAAAGCCCAGGGAAAGTTTAAAACTTTTAAATAAGGTTTTGGCGAAAGAGCCTAATTCATATATAGCTCTTTTTTATAAAGGGGCGGCTCTTTGGGATTTGAAAGAGCCGGAAGAAAGCATAAAGTTTTTTCAGCGGGCTCATGATGAGAATCCGCGTTGTCTTGAAGCGTGGATTCAGCATTCTTACGTATTGTACACTATAAGAAGATATAATGAATCCGCGATGTATATGCAGCAGCTTTTGGAATTGGCTCCGGATTGCAAGGAAGCCGGATTGCTTTTTATTAAAGCCAAGACCGCCGCCGGAAAATATGACGAAGCCTTAAGTTTTATGGAGAAGAAGGGCCTGCAGAACGCCGATCAAGAGGAATTGTCTATCTATGCGGATATACAGCTTGAAATGAGGGATTATGAGGGGGCTCTTGAGACTCTGCAAAATCTGCTGTATCTCGGCAATTCGAAAAATGATATTCTCGCCATAAGTTTAATGGACAGACTTTTGATTTTTGATAAGGCGAAAGCGACATGTCTTTCTTTGCTTCAGGAAAACCCCGATAACGAACCTGCTCAAGAGATGCTTGACTCTGTTTCTCAGCGCGAGAATGTTTTTAGTTCTTTTACTAAGAAAATTTTGACTATGCATCCCAACGCGCCGTCTTCTTCAGAGATAATTCCGGAGCCCCCGGTTAAAGATCGGGAGATTTGGGCTTCTATTGCAAATAGGATAAAGAAGGAATCTTACAGTTCCGAAACTACCGGAGCCGCGTGTTATTTGAAATATGCGTATGAAAGCGTGCGGCAGCATAATTATTGGCTGGCTCTTCAGATTCTAAAGGGGGCCATAGAGTCGAAAAACAGTACGGACGAGGTTTGGTTTACGTTAGCCGAGCTTTTAAACGTGTTGGGTTATGTTAAGCATGCGATTTTCGCATATTATCAATATATCTACATATCTAAACGGTGGGACGGCTGGTTTACTCTGGCCGAACTTTATGAAAAAGAAGGGCGTTTTCATGAAGCGGCTTTATGCGGAATACAAGCTCTCAAGACCGGATGTACGGAAATTAAAATTATTATTAAGATTTTGACTTGGCTTGAGCGTTCCGGACAGAAACATATTACTCTTGCCATATCTGCGGAAATGGTGAAAAAATGCAGGGACGATAATTTTCAGGAAGTTATAACTAAGGGAATTCTGTATATGTACGCCAGACGTTATATCAGTTCCAGAAATATGCTTGCGTTATGTTCCGGAGATCCCAGAGCCGAACTGCAGTTGATGAAAATGGATCTGCAGACTAAAAATTATACTCGGGCAAGACAGATTTATCATAAGATAAAAGAACGTCCTGAAATTGTTAACGAAATAATTTATTACGGCGCCATTTTATTCCTTGATACCGGTAATTCGGAAATGGCTAAAGAACTTTTGAGCGAGGCCGGAGAAGAAGCGCCTGAAGCCAGGCTTTTGCTTGCCGGCATTTATATAGAAGAGGGCGAGAAGAAAAAAGCTTCGCATATTTTGGAAGAGCTTCTTAGAATAAAGACGGTATGCGCCGACGCGGCGATTTGGCTGGCCTATATTTATCGACTTGAGAACGATCTTGAAACGGCCTATGAGATAATTTCTCAGGCCTGTCTTAATATGGCTGATAACAGGGAATTGGAATGGACTAAGCTTCTTATTTCAGATTTGTTGTACCCCAGCGAAAATATTCCTCATGTAGAGCAATTTATAGGCAGGAACGGCATGGATTATCGTCCTATGCATCTTCTCAGTTATCATTATCTATTGGCGGGAGAGATTGAAAAGAGTTACGCTATTTTGGAAAGAGCTCTTTATATAGCTCCTTACGACGTTGAAATTATCAATAATTTTGCTCTTCTTTATCTTATGGAGGAAAATTACGCCAAGGCTGAACAGCTTCTTAGAAAAGCTCTTTCACATAAAAAGCACAGCGTTTCCGTAATAAATAATCTTGCGGTGCTGTTAATGGAGAAAGAGATTTATCAGGAAGCCATAGAAATTTTAAATATGTCTTCCGATCAGGATTACGAGAGCAAAATTTTGCTTTACAGCAGAACTTATTGCAGATTCATGACTAATCGTTATAGCGAATTAATCGCCGAGACCGACGTAAAGGGAGAGGTCGATTATCCTCGCTTACTTATGGGACTTATCGCCTGTATAATTATAAACGACAAGGAAAAGATAGAAAAGTTCGCTGAAAAAATAAGATCTTATTATCCTGATAATGCGGAAACTTGGATTACTCTCGGATATATTGCCATGACTTCAGGTAAGACGAACGACGCGCTGCTATTCTGGCAGAGGGCGATGGCTCAGGATAAAGACAACGAGTTTTTGAAGGCGGCGTACGGCAAGGCCGCGGCTAAGGCTAAGCGCCAGATGGCCGCAAAGCAGGGAATAACAGAGAAATATGAAGACGGAGTAGGGGAGATCCAGATAAATAAGGATACGCTTAAAAAGGCAATATCGGAGCTTATTCCTCTCCCTCAGTATATAATTTCAAAGCCTGTGTTAGAACCTAAAAAAGCATATTGGCTGCTAATGTATGAGACAGAAAATATTTTTCCAAAAAAATCCTGACAATGGAGAAGATATATGCCTAATTCTAAACAAAACGTTCAGATTGCAAAGAAGAAAACTTCGGTGGATTCTATCGTCGAGCAGAACAAGGACTATATGATTGCCGGCGATTTTTATGCCGCCGCGACGGGCTTTAAGCTGGCTTTAAGACAACCTATGCCTGATGAGGAGCGAAATAATCTTATCTTTTTTTTAGGGCTTATTTTAAACGTTTTAGGCAATAAGGCGGAGGCAGAGAAGTGTTTTGACAAAATTATAGAAGCAAATTCCAATCCTCAGGCTTATATTTACAAAGCCGGGATTCAGTTGGAACTTGGCAAATATGCCGCGGCTTGGGAAACGTTGAAAAAAGCTCCCAGGGATAAGTTTTCAAGCGAGCTGTTTAAAAAATACACTTCGATAATAGCTTTGGAAATCAATAAGCCGGACATTGCCATGAAACTTCTTTCTGAAAATAAAAGATTGACGGAAGACTTATATATGCGCCAGCTATATATTCTGTCTTTAATGAGAACGGGGAGACATGAAGACGCTCAAAAAGAAACGGTAGATTTGCTTCAAAATTCAAAAGATAAGACTAACGCTATGATGCTTCTTGAATGGATTAGTATTTTTACCGAGCAGGAGCAGGAAGTATTTGGTTTAATAGGCAAAATGTTAAAAACTACGGAAACGCCCTGCGAAGTAGATTTTGCTTCCGGAGCTATGGCTTATTTGACAAACAGCTCGGCTAAAGCGCAGGATCTTATAAGGAGCGCGGTAGGCAAACTTAGGATGACCGGCAGATTAACCGAGCATTTAGCCATGCAGATAATGGCTTCGGCATTAAGGGTTATGGCGGTAGAAAGGGAAGATATCGCGGCCGATCTCGTAAATATGCAGAAAGAGAATTTACTGCTTAAGAAAAAAAGCGACGATATGGATATAAAAACGGAAGCTATTTTAAATATGTTGTCGCAGAAAAATTGTTTTTTAGGGGAAAAATGCAGGAAAATTGGAGACACGGCCGGATTCTTAGCCCATTTTAATAAAGATCTCGGAGAGCAGGAGATAAAAGATATAAAAACGGCCGGTTATCTTTGCAATTTAGGCATGCTTTTTATTCCCGACGAAGTTTTTACCAAAAAGACTCCTTTAACTCAGGGTGAAAAAAAGCTGATGAAGGAGCACTCTATTTTAAGCGTTACTTTGGCCAGGCCTTTCGGCTATTCGAATAAGATACTGGAGATAATTAAGCGTCATCATGAAAAGGTAGACGGCACAGGTTTTCCGGGTAATTTAAAAGAAGAGCAGATTCCTTACGGAGCCAAACTTGTCGGCATAGCCGAATTTTTTGTCGAGTGTACCGCCGGAAGTCCGCGTCAAGAACCCATATCTATTCAGGATACCATAAAAACGGCTCAACGACTTGCCGGATTGCATTTTTCCAGAGAGATGTGTCTGCTTTTAAAGGAAGCTTATATTTTGTCTTAAATTTAGAAGAAGTCGGCTTTTCGAGATGCTGAAGCCGGATATGTCTATGTCGTTGGGTAAAATGTCATCGCGTCAGTAAAAAATCAAGGCTGTTAGTCAGAAGACTAACAGCCTTTGATTTCATATAAAGCTTTAACCGGTCTTAGACCCGTTTTCGTTAGATAGCGCGCCAATCTGCTTAAAGAATCGGGCTATTTTCGAGCGTCCCATGTTTTTATTGCGTTCTTTGTTTTAGTTGCAGTTTATTCTATAGCGTATATTCCTATATTATAAAGCGCCGAGACTAAATAAGGAGGCAATAATTCCGCTAACGTCGGAGGGGCCGGAGGTTTTAGCAGTTCGTCCGGCGTTTTTAGGAAAGCTTCGTCTTTTTCGGCAAATTGTATTTTTTTCTTTTCTTCCATCGCAAAAGCGTTCATTTCTTCCTGATACATAATCAGTTCATGGGCTTCGGCGGAAGAATCTTCCATTTTTTTATGCTTGTCTTCCATGTCATGAAGCTTTTTTTGTTCTTCTTTTGCAAATTTTCTCATGTCTTCAGTAGGAAGATCGAGCTCCAGCATTTGGGAATCTATTTCTCTTTTTAATTTTAACGCTTTTTTCTCGCTTTCCGCAATCATTTTCTGTAATTCCTGCTGAATAGACGGATTTGAGAGTTCGTTGCGATGATTTTGCAGATATTGCATAATCTGTTGTTTTTCGTTGTTAAGAAAACTTTCTTTTACGTTATTATGATATTCGGCGTACGATTTGCTTACGGCCGATTCATGCTGCTGCCTGGCTACTCTTTGTTCAAAAGTTTCTTTGCCCTGCTGGAGCTGAGGCCTGCCTTGTTCGTCCATTTTGAGCTTTGGTTTTCCGTCTTCTCCGGTCTCAGTTTTATAGCTGTAATTTTCGAAGAACTTTTCTTTCATATCGGAAAGTTGTCTTTGCAGTTTTTGAGAAGCTTCGTCCCTTGTTTGCCTATTGCTTTCCATCATATTGTTCAATCTTTCAAAGGCTGCTTCGGGATATTCCGGGGCCTTTTTTGAAAGAGCGGGGGAATTCTCATATATTGACACGGACGGCGTATTTAACTGAGAATTCAATTTTGCCATCTGCTGCATGGTTTTGTTTACGTTGGCGGACAGTTGATTTTGAGGTTGAGTTTGCGAAGGCCTGTTAAGCTGTCTGCCGCCCGCTAAAGCTTGCTGAAACGGAGAGCGCATCACGCCTTGACGCAAAAAGTTTTGTTGTATATTCTGCTGCAGGTTCTGTTGTAAATTCCGTTGAAGTCCCGGCTGAGCTAATCCCGGCTGTCTCTGCGCTGCGGGAGCCTTCGTTAATCCTCCTGCAGGAACGGCGGAAGGCGCTGCCGGCATAGCGGCAGGCGTTGATTTTATAGACTGCATAAAGCCCCTCCTATTTTCTATAATTTTATTTACGGTTATTGAAATTATATCATATATATATAAGTTAAGACAATAATATGTTAAAATTTTAACATATTATTAATGCTTAAGGATATTTGAATTCTTCGTTAAGAATTTAATTTTTAGTAAGAGCGGCGCCGCACATTTCGCAGAATTTAGCTTTTATCGACGCTTGATGGCCGCATTCCGGACAGGTTTGGCAATTGGCAAAACTCATTGGCGGCTCCGCTCATTTTTTTGCCGCGTAAACTGCGGCAGTCCCTAACATTCCGATTATTATTATGAAAGCCGTAAAAAATAAAATAAGAGACGGCAGAATATTATTTTTGGGAATTTCAGGTTTTTTCGTTTGCGCGTTCGTTTCGTCGATAAACGTAAATTCTTCCGTTTGAGAAATGAAATCTTCTTTTTTTTGAATATTCAGGGCGTTATGACAGTCTGTGACCCGAGGAAAATTTTTATATATCGTTTCGTATGCTTGTTCTTTATTAAGGGATTGGTTTACGGGAAACAGCGAGCTTATCATTAGCCATATGAGCAGGAACGCTTTCATTTTGTAAATTTCCTTATTTGCGGCATATTTTGCTGAATTGTAATTAAGCGCTGAAAAGCCTTTCAACATTAAAAAGAACCGTAAAATTTTAATGTCTTACGGTTCTATGTTTTGTTTTTTATATAAGGTTATTTAAGATTTAACGACCGCCGAAGAGAGAACCTAAGGCGTCTCCGATTGCATGTCCAAGACCTACTCCGATTGCATGTCCAAGATGCGCTCCGGCGTTATGGTGCGGACCATGCGGGCCATGATGCGGCGGAGGCGGAGGCGGAGGCTGAGGACCATGAGGGCCATGAGGACCATGATGCGGCGGTTTAGGGCCGTGAGGACCATGAGGACCATGATGCGGCGGTTTAGGAGCATGAGGGCCATGAGGAGGGCCAAATCTGATATCCATAACAATAAACTCCTTAGTCTTATAAAATTATAAAGATTGGGAAGACTTATTTTTCTTCCCTTTAGATTTGTTGAGTGTATTCTAACATATTTTAAGATATTTTTAAAGATCCGAATTGTTACAAAAAATATATTTTTTTTCATTAAAACGGATATATTGTTTTTAGATGAAATGTTTCTCCGTTTTGAAAAATATTTTCAAATATTTGCGAATAAGTGGACATTTTACTTGGTCGGGGGGGGGATAAAGTTATATAAATATTATAATCCCGGGAGGCTTTAAAAGTCGTTTGAAAGCGAATATTTTGTTTTTTGATTAAACGCAGGATTTTCAAAAATAATAATAAATATTGTAGCGTCGAGAAAAAGGAGCTTATTGTGTTGTTTAATAAATTCAGCGTTGTTGTTTTTATATTTTTTTTGTTTTTTTGTCTGTTTTTATCCGCTTGTTTTATAAATTCGAAGCCTTTATCTTCAGAAATTAACTCCGGCGTTCAAAAAGAAGCGGTAAATTCTAAAATTAAGAGTTTGGATTGCGAGAACATTTATGCAAAAATATGTGATTATAATAAAAAGATAGGCCTTTCGGAAGAAGAAATTCTTGAAAAAAACGACAAGATTATGCGGAGCCCCTCTCGTTTTTATCAAGCTCTTCCTTTTGTTTTTTACGAAGATATATTTATAGGCGGCGTTTCGTTATCTGAACGTAAGTCTCCCCGCGCCGTTATTACGGCGGATCCTCATACCGGCAATTTTGGGATATCCGCAGATAAGAAAGGGAACGTTATTTGGAGCGTAAACGATTTTGATCTTTCCGGAGAGGGACTTGTAGAATGGGATTTAATGAGACTTTCCGCGAGTTTGGTTTTAAAATCCGAAGACATTTTTGAGGATTCTTCTTATGCTTCGGACGCCATCAAAGCTCTGGTATTATCCTACCGACGAGAAGTTTCGGAACTTTCGCTGAAATCTCCGAAATTTCCCGGGCTTACAATCGAAGAATCTTTTGGCGACATAAAGAAAAAAATGTTAAGGGCTAAACCGGTTTCCATTGAAAAATATATTGAAAAAAATTGCGAATACTCTGACGGGGTTTTATCGTATACTGCGGACGACGAGACGATTCCGGGCGACGAGGCTCTTAAAGAAAAGCTTTCCGCGGCGTTGGAACGTTTTTTTTCGGCTCAAAATTTACGCTGCGATATTGAGGCTTGTTCCAAGAAGCTCGGAAGGGGAGGAAGTTCTTTCGGCCTGAACAGATATGAGGTTTTGGCGTCTTTTAAAAACGGAAAAGATTATGCCGTTTTAGAGTTAAAACAGTTGCTGCCGGAAATAGTTAATTTTAAAACTTTTTCCGGGCATGCGGATTTGAGCCGCGCCGACGCCGGACAAATTAGAAATTATATAATTTTTATGGGCTGTGATTTTGATCCTTATCTTGGTTTTTGCGAAATAGACGGTTATTCTTATCTGATCAGACAGAGAGACAGACTTAAGTCTAAGAAGACGGATAAGTTCAAGACGGAGAGCGATTTAAGGGATTTTGCGGCTCAAGCCGGGAAAGTTCTTGCTCGTATTCATTGCAGGACTTCGGAGAAAACTTTTGAAGTAAAAAAATGGCTTGACGAATCAGACGATCTTGATAAGCTGTTATATGATTTTTCAGTAGATTACGCCTTGGTAGCGAACGAAAGATACGTTAATTTTTGCGAGGCTTGCGCTCGAGATAAGCGAGGGACGACGTAACTTTGAACATTTTTGCAAGACGCTTTAAAGTCTTTTGGGGCAAATTTATACTTTCGCTTGAAAAAACGATAACTGATAAAGCTTATCTTAAATATTCGGCTTATTTGTGGCTTGCCCATATTCTTTTAGCCTTTTTAACCGGCCTTATCTGCGGATATACTAACTATCGTTTTTCCGCTTTGATCGACTTTACGTTTATTCCGGTCGTTTCCGCCTCCGTATTTTTTGACTATAAAGCCTTTTTTCTTCTGTTTCCCCTGGTATTTTTCAGGCATTGGGCCGTTTACGGCTTTACCGTGACTCCCGAGTCGGCGGAGGGCGATTTCTTTTATGCTCTTGGAACCGGGGCTATAATATTGGCGGCTGTGCCGGCGGTAAGAAATTATCTGAAATCGGTATCTTACGAACGTAATTTCAGGTTGGATCTCGATATGGCCAGGATCGCTCAGCGAACTTTACTGTCAAAGCCTTTGGAAATAGGTCGGATAAAAATTACGGGATATATTCATCAGTGCATGCAGGTAGGCGGCGATTTTTATTATTTTCGTCCTTTTATGAAGAAATATATAATGATAGCCATTGGCGACGTAATGGGCAAGGGGATTACCGCGGCTTTTATAACCGCTATTATAATGAGCGTTTTTTACGAGTGGGGGAAGAAGACTTTGTCTCCTTCGATTATTTTTGCTAAGGTAAATCAGAGATTAATTTCAATTTTTAAGGACTGCAGTTATTTTTCGACGTTGATGTATGGAATTTTTAACGAAGAAACTTTTGAGTTTTCTTATGCCGGAGCCGGTCATAACGGTATTTTGATAAGGAATGGCGGCGAATGCGAACTATTGGAACCTTGCGGAATTCCGATAGGCATGTATCCGAATTCAAAGTGGAAGGACTCTAAAATAATTTTGGAGCCCGGCAGCAAAATCGTTTTATTTACCGACGGCATAACCGAAGCCAGAGATAAAAACGGGAACTTTTACGGCGTTGAAAAAGTAATCGAGTTGGCTGAAAAACATCATGATTCTTGCGCCGACGACCTTCGGGACGCGATTTTGGACGACGTGGCGGCTTTTTCGGATTTTGAAACGCCTTTGGACGACAGAGCCGTGGTTATTATGGAGATAAAATATTAACGTTTCGCTTCGTTTGCGCGCTTTGATTTGATTCGCCGTTATTTTTATATATGCGATATTCGTGTATGATGCTAAAAGTTTTTTAGCTTATGCCTGTGAAGGATTAGCGTTTTTTTACAAATAATATTCTAAATAATATTCGTTAGCGATTGACGGCTAATTTTTATTATTTAACCTGTTCGCGATACGAATTTTCAAAAAATTCGAGAATCCGGTAAAACTAACGAAAAGGAACTATGAATGAATACTACAGATTTTTTGCCCATGACAAAAGAGGAAATGGACGAGTTGGGGTGGCCTCAGCTTGACGTGCTCCTGGTATCGGGAGACGCATATGTCGATCACCATAGCTTTGCCGCGGCTTTAATAGGCAGAGTTTTATTAAACGCGGGTTATAAGACGGGTATTATAGCCCAGCCTGATTGGAACGATCCCGAATCGTTTAAAGTTATGGGACGTCCCAGGCTTTTTTGCGGCGTGTCGGCGGGTAATCTTGACTCCATGCTGGCTCATTATACCGCGGCCAGAAAAAAGCGCAGGGACGACGCCTATTCTCCCGGAGGCAGAGCAGGTTTACGGCCAAATTATCCTTCGATAGTTTATACTCAGACGCTTAAGAGGGTTTTCCCGGGGGTAACCGTAGTTTTGGGCGGTATAGAAGCTTCTATGAGGCGATGCGCTCATTATGATTTTTGGGAAGATAAGATAAAACCGTCTATTTTGTGGTCTTCGAAAGCCGATCTTTTAATTTACGGCATGGGCGAAAAAGCCGTTTTGGAAGTTGCGGATACTTGCAGATCAGGAAGTTACGATTTTTCCGGCATACGCGGAACGGCCAGACTTGCCGGTATGCGCGAAACTGCTTTTATAGACGCGAAAGATTACGTTTCTCTTCCGTCTTATGAATCTTGTTTGAAAGTGCGAAAGGCTGTTTTTGATCTGACGAAGACCGTAGAGAGGGAAATGAATCCGGGGTGCGGCAGGCCTCTTTTGCAGATGCATGGCGATAGAGCTCTTTTGATTCAGCCTCCTCAGCCTCCTTTGACTTCTTCCGAGATGGACGCGGTTTACAATTTGCCTTTTACCAAAATGCCCCATCCTTCATATAAGGAAGAAATTCCGGCGTGGAATATGGTTAAGGATTCTATAACCGTGTTGCGGGGATGCGCAGGCGGGTGTTCTTTTTGTTCTCTTTATTTTCATCAGGGCAAATTCGTCACTTCCAGAAGTAAGGCTTCTGTTTTAAAGGAAGTTGAGGAAATGACTT
The DNA here is from genome assembly GCA_949288455.1 of uncultured bacterium. Lineage (GTDB taxonomy): Bacteria > Vulcanimicrobiota > CADAWZ01 > CADAWZ01 > CADAWZ01 > CASEKF01. Next base: position 11,361 of record CASEKF010000059.1, on the reverse strand, counting down.
CTAAACCTTTCTTTAAAGGAGTCGTTTCTGATTTGGGCGGCCCTACGGCCAATCTTTACGGATGTTTCAACGGTATTTCTTCGCATTGCAGAGGCTGCAGACGTCCCAGTTGTCTTTTCCCTCAGATATGCAAGAATTTTAAGCTCGACGCGACAAACGCAGTCGAACTTTATAGAGCCGTCGGGAAAATTAAGGGCGTAAAGCATGTTTTTATTAATTCCGGGATAAGAATGGACGTAGCCGTTAAATTTCCCTTTTATATACGAGAATTAGTAAAGCGTCATGTTTCCGGACATTTAAAAATCGCTCCCGAACATCTTAATCGGAAGGTTCTCGAGCGTATGAGGAAACCTGATTCAGGAGTATTCAGACAATTTATGGAGGCGTTTGAGAAAGAATCGGCGGCAGCAGGAAAAGAACAATATATAGTTCCTTATTTTATGTCGGGTTTTCCCGGCTGCACCGAGTATGAGATGAAGTTTGTCAGCGATTTTCTTTCGACTCGTCGCTGGAGTTTGCAGCAGGTACAGAGTTTTATTCCTCTTCCCATGACGCCTGCGGCCGCTATGTATTACACTAATTTGGATTATGATACGGAAAAAAGCATGCATGTTATAAAAAGTAAAAAATTGCGTCAGGAATCCAAGGATTTGCTTATTAAAGCATGCGAGGAAGAAAAAAAGAAACGGCTTGAATCAGGACGCGCAGACAATTTGACTGAAAGAAGAAAATCCGGGTTGGCTGAAAAGTTTGATCCGTCGTCGGTAAGACGGCCAAAACGGAGTTTCGCGGTCGCTAGGAACAAAAGGGGCGACAGATCCGCTTCGAGCAGCCGCAGTTTAAATTTTTCGAGAAGTCCCGGAAAAAGCGGGAATCGTTTTAGCAATAAAAGGTCTTAATTGCTAAAAATTGAGAAAAATATATAAAAAGTAAAGATTTAACTACAAAATTAAATGATTTATTTATAAAAATGCCATTTGCTTTTATTTCTTTATATGCTAAAATACATCTTAGCAATCGGGTCGTCCGATTGCTAAAGATGTATTTTAGCATTTATTTTAAATTTTTAAGTTAGGTCAGGAGGCATATGATAATGAGTATAAAAGTAAGACCTCTCGGAGACAGAGTAATAGTAAAAGCTCTTCCGAAAGAAGAAAGAACAAAAGGCGGAGTCATACTTCCGGATACCGCGAAAGAGAAGCCTCAGCAGGGCGAAGTTATCGCCGTTGGCAACGGTAAAGTTCTTGATAACGGAACAAAGCTTCCTATGGACGTTAAAGTAGGCGATAAAGTTCTTTATGGAAAATATTCGGGAACCGAAATTAAGCTTGACGGAGAAGAGTATCTTATCGTTAAAGAAAGCGAAATTCTCGGAATTATAGAATAATTCCGGTTTATGCGCGGCGATATATAAGCCGAGGAAATTGAAATTTAGGTTTTGAATTTTGCTTTTGTTTTTGAAATAAAACCGGTAAACAAACAAAGATGTTCGGTTTAAATTGCGATTAACATCAGATATGAAATATTGGAGGATAGATATTTATGAGCGCAAAAATTCTTCTTTATGATCTTGACGCAAGAAAAGCTCTTGAAAAAGGCGCGAAACAGTTAGCCGACGCCGTAAGAGTAACGCTTGGCCCGAGAGGCCGCAACGTCGTTATCGATAAAAAATTCGGCTCTCCCACCATTACTAACGACGGCGTAACCATAGCTAAGGAAATAGAGCTTGACGAGCCTTTTGAGAATATGGGAGCTCAGTTGGTAAGAGAAGTGGCTTCTAAGACAAACGATATAGCCGGCGACGGAACTACTACGGCTACGGTGCTCGCTTACGCCATGATTCATGAAGGTATGAAAAACGTCACCGGAGGAGCTAATCCTCTTTTCCTTAAAAAGGGTATTGAAAAGGCTGTGGCCCAGGCGGTAGAAGAACTTAAGAAAATTGCCAAGCCCGTAGAGAAAAAGTCCGTTATAGCGGAAGTAGCCACTATATCCGCCAATAACGATAAAGAAATAGGCGGTATGATCGCCGACGCTATGGAAAAAGTAGGGAAAGACGGAGTTATAACGGTTGAGGAATCCAAAACTATTTCTACGGTTCTTGAACACACGGAAGGAATGCAGTTTGACAAAGGATACATTTCTCCTTATTTCGTAACTGATTCCGATAAGATGGTAGCCGAGTTAAAAAAGCCTTACGTACTTATTTCCGAGAAGAAGATTTCCGCTATAGCCGATTTGCTTCCGGTTCTTGAGAAGGTTGTTCAGTTACAGAGACCTTTGGTTATAATAGCCGAAGACGTAGACGGCGAAGCTCTTGCCACTTTGGTAGTCAACAGGCTTCGCGGAACTTTCCAGGTAGCCGCGGTTAAGGCTCCGGGATTCGGCGACAGAAGAAAAGAAATGCTTAAAGACATAGCCGTTCTTACTGGCGGTCAGGTCGTTACCGACGATTTAGGCATTAAACTTGAAAACGTGACTATAGATATGCTCGGAAGCGCAGATATGATCAAAATAAGCAAAGACGAGACTACCATAGTCGAAGGCGACGGCAAAGATGAAGATATTAGGGCCAGAATTCATCAGATCAGAGCTCAAATAGAAGAGACAGATTCCGATTATGACAGAGAGAAGCTTCAGGAAAGACTCGCCAAGTTAGTTGGCGGAGTAGCGGTAATTAAGGTAGGAGCCGCTACCGAAACTGAGCTTAAAGAAAAGAAGCACAGAATGGAAGACGCTCTTTCGGCCACAAGAGCCGCCGTGGAAGAAGGCATCGTAGCCGGAGGCGGCACTGCATTCCTTAATATTCTTAAGAATATTTCTTGCGATTGCGAAGGAGAAGAAAAGATCGGCGTAGAGATCGTTAAGAAAGCTCTTGAAGAACCTCTTCGTCAGATAGCCAACAATGCCGGCAAGGAAGGTTCCGTAATAGTTGAGAAGGTGAAGACTCTCGAAGCGGGTCACGGATATGACGCTCTTAGAGATCAATTTGCCGATATGTTTAAAGCCGGCGTAGTAGATCCCGTAAAGGTTACCAGATCTTCTCTTCAGAACGCGGCCAGTATAGCTGCCATGATGCTGACGACTGAGACTCTCATCGCCGAGAAGCCCGAGAAGAAGGGCCCTCCGGCTCCTCCGATGCCGGGAATGGGCGGCGGAATGGATATGTACTAAGGTCTGAGACCGATTAGTATTTGATGTCCGTTAAAATTAAATAATCGGTTTATTAAAATAAAGCTATGTTAGCTCTAACATAGCTTTATTTTTTAGTTAAGTTTTTGGAATTCGCTTTTTCATTTTTAAGCAGGAGGTTTATTACAAAAGATAAAAGCTATTTTATATTATTATTTTCTGTATTATTTCGGGAGATCGGCATGAGTGAAGACAGACTGAATAAAGTCGCCCTTGAACAAGAGATGCGGAATTCATATATAGATTACGCTATGAGCGTTATAATTTCCAGGGCTCTTCCTGACGTAAGGGACGGTTTAAAACCTGTTCACAGACGCATTCTTTACGCCATGGATAATTTATCTTTGTCTCCTCAGGCTCCTTTTAAGAAGTCGGCCGCAATTGTCGGAGACGTGATTGGCAAATATCATCCGCATGGAGACGCCGCCGTATACGACGCGCTGGTAAGACTTGCTCAAAATTTTAATTTGCGTTATCCTTTAATCCTGGGACAGGGAAATTTCGGATCGGTAGACGGTGATCCTGCCGCAGCGTACAGATATACCGAAGCTCGTTTAACGCCTTTTGCTATGGAGCTGTTAACCGATCTTGACAAGAATACAGTAGATTTTTCAGATAATTTCGACGCTTCTTTGCAAGAGCCTTCGGTTCTTCCGTCCAGAATTCCCAATCTTTTGATAAACGGATCTTCCGGTATAGCGGTCGGTATGTCTACGAATATTCCTCCTCATAATTTATCCGAAGTTATAACTGCCGCGGCGCATTTAATAGAGCATCCCGACGCCGACAACGAAGATATTATTCAAATTATTAAAGGTCCCGATTTTCCGGGAGGAGGCATAGTAATGGGAGCCGAAGGCTGCCGAGACGCCTACAGAAAAGGCAGGGGAACCGTAACCGTACGTTCGAGAATGTCTTTTGAAAAATTAAAAAAAAAGGAAGCCGTGATAATCGACGAGATTCCTTATCAGGTAAATAAGACTAAGCTTATAGAACAGATTGCGGACGGCATAAAAAAAGGAAAAATAAATAATATTTCCGATTTAAGAGACGAGTCTGATAAGTCGGGCATAAGAATAGTGATAGAGCTTTCTTCCAACGCCGATCGAAATATAGTCGTGAATCAATTATACAAACATTCTAATCTTCAAATTACTTTCGGTATGATTATGCTTGCTTTAAAGGACGGCGAACCTAAATTTTTTACGCTGAAGGATATGATATCTTGTTGGCTTGATCATAGGAAGGAAGTGACGAGAAGACGAACGCTTTTTGAACTTAAGAGAGCTTCCGAGAGAGCGGAGCTTCTCGAGACGCTTTTAAGGGCTATCGACGAGATCGACGAAATAATTAAGATTATAAGATCTTCAAAAAACAGGAAAGACGCTGAGAAAGGCTTGAGAAAGTCGTTGAATTTTACGGAAAAACAGGCGAAGTCCGTTCTTGATATGAGACTGGAAAGTCTTATAGCTCTTGAAAAATTGAAATTGGAGAAGGAGTTTTTGAAGTTAATAAAGGAAATTGCGATTTTGGAAGATACTCTTAACAATAGATTGCGCCTTATGAGCGTAATAAAAAAAGAGCTTTTGGACATAAAAAAACAATACGGAGACGACAGACGCACTCAAATTATCGAGCGTTTGCCGGACGAATTGGACGCGGAAGATTTGATACCTGAAGAGAAAGTGGCGATTTCTTTTTCTAAAAACGGATTTATCAAGCGTTTTCCGGTTTCTTCTTCTCGAAAGCAGGAAAAACGGACGCCTTTTTCTAATGGAGATATAATTTTTGAAACTACTACTCACGGCAGATTAATGATTTTTACCAATTTTGGGAAAGTTTATTCGGTTAAGACTCATGAAATTCCTGAGACGGGCAAAAATTCGAGAGGCTCGGCCGTGATAAGTCTTGTCGGATTGTCAAGCGAGGAAAAGGCAATTTTTATTCTTCCTCAGCGGCAAGACGCAGCTAATTCGTCTGTTTTCATTCTCACGGCGAAAGGCTTTATAAAAAAGTCTCCTCTAAAGCCGTTTGAAAATCCGAGAAAAGCAGGACTTAAGATTATTAAACTTGAAGAAGGCGATGAGGCGGTATATTACAGGTTTGTGCCCGACGGGTTTAAGTCTGAGTTTATTGCCGTTTCTTCTTTAGGATTCGGTTGCCTTTGCAGCTCTGAATTTATTAAGGATTCCGCCTCTTCGGCTAAAGGAAGCAAAACGATCCCTCAGGAAGGCGGTCGTATCTCGGCCGTTATTGAAATGGCGTTGGCTAAAGAGATTATCGTAGTTACGAAACTCGGTTTTTGTTCAAGGATTTCGACTAATCGGTACAGATTGCCTTCAAAATTGGGAAAACCCGTAAGAATACTTAAGGTTGACGAATCCAAAGGCGACCGCATAGTTTACGCTTCGCTCGCTTCTAAAGACGATTCTATTGAAATGTTGTTTTCTTCCGGAGCCGTAGTTTCCATGTCGGTTAAAGATATGGAAACTGCTTCAAGCAGGAAAGGAAGTCGTTCCGAAGCTATTATGGATGGCGATTTCGTAGAATCTTGCCGATTGCTGCGACAGGAAGATTAATCAGGAAGATTAAATTGATATTTATATAATATACATGAAAGGAGCGAAAAGATGGCTTTTCCATTTATTCCAAAAATCGGAGGTTGGGAACTTACCAGACGTTGCAATTACCGTTGTCTGCATTGCGGAACCAGCTGCGGAGCTCCGAGGGAAGATGAGATGACTCTTGATCAGGCTTACGCCGTAATAGACGATTTAGCGGAATTAGGCTGCGAAATACTTACTCTTTCCGGAGGGGAGCCTTTAATGCATCCTCATTGGGATAAATTTGCGATACGTCTTAATGAGCGGGGAATCACTCCGTATATGATAACTAACGGGTATTATATTAAGGATAATATAGAGCGGATTTTGAATGCTCCTTTGAGACGCATAGGATTAAGTATCGACGGAACGGAAAAAATTCATAATCATATCAGGCAGACTCCAAACGCTTATCAGATAGCCATGGAGTCGGCGAGACTTCTTCATGAGAACGGCATAGAGGTCGGAGCGGTATCTCATGCTTCGAGATTTAACCTTGAGGTTCTTGAAGATATGTATCGGGAGTTTCTTGACGTTCCGTTTAATTTTTGGCAGGTTCAGGTAACTTTTTCGTCCGGCAGGATGAAAGAACATCAGGAAGCCGTTTTGAAACCCGAAGAATTGCCTATTGTCGCTAAGTTTGTAGCCGATAAGCGCAAAGAGGGCAAGATGATGGTTTGCGCCGGAGATAATTTAGGATACTATTCTCATTTTAATATAAGCGATTCCGAATGGAAAGGTTGTCATGCCGGTCGTTGGGTTATTGGAATAGAAGCGGACGGGCATATAAAGGGGTGTCTTTCGCTTCCGGAAGATTTTAGAGAGGATAACGTGAAAAACAGGCCTTTGAGAGAGATATGGAGAGATCGTAATCTTTTCAAGCTCAACAGGTATTTTAATCCGGGAGATATGACGGGCAGCTGCGCGGGATGCGATAAAGCCGTTCAGTGCAGGGGCGGCTGCAAGGTTACGGCATTTTGTTCTTCGGGAAGCATTTACGATAATCCTTATTGTCTCTATCGAGTGGAAAAGGAATCTTCTCTGAAGGTTGCCGAAGAAACGGCGGCTAAACATGTCGTTTTGTGATTTGCCTGAAGTTGAAAATACGGCGTTCAGACATGGCGCGTCCGTGTTCTCGCCTTGCGGCGGACAAGCGTTTTCTCTTGCCGTGTCGGTAAAAGACGGAGTCGTGTACGAATCTCAGGAAGAATGGGGTTGGGCTCATTTTCTTGAACATATGAATCTTCAGAAAACCGACGAACATAAATCTTTATTGGACATAACGATGTCGCTTGAGGCTGCCGGCGGAAAAATTGCGGCTTTTACGAGAAGGGACGACGCGGTCTTTTCAATAACCGCTCCTTCTTGGGCTCTTATTGAAGCCTTTAAAATAATGAGAGCGGTTTTTTCGTTTTATGATTTTGAAGAAACGGACGTAGACGCTGAGAGAAATATTATTTTTCAGGAGTTTGACAGGGAGAAATCTCAAGTCGCTAGTTATTACGTTTTAGCTTCCGAAGGGGAGCTTCTCTCGCCTTCGAAAGCTTCGCGCTACGGTCTTGGAAACCCGGAAAGTTTACATAGGGCTTCCGCCGCCGCATTAGCCGATTATAAGCGTAAAGTTTACAATAAAAAAAATACGTTTTTGTCTTTGGTCGGCAATTTTGATTATGATCGGGCGATAGATTTGGCGTCTGATTTTTTTTCCGTTCTTCCGGACGGGGAGCCGCGCAAAAATTCAGATTTTGCAAAATTGCCGGAATATAAAAAGGTTATATTCTTTGAGACGCCCGGAACGGCCAGGCAGATACAGACCGTTATAGGATTCAGGCTTGACGAAAAAGCCGAACGTATGAAGGCTATGCTTTTTAATACGCTCGTAGGAGTCGGCTTTTCGTCTTTGTTTTATAGAAAGCTTAGGGTTGAGAATAAGCTTACTTACTCTACGGCCGCCATTCTTAAAGCTTATCCCGGCATGGGCACGTTTCGCCTCGTTTTTGCCGTAGATCCCGAAAATTTTTCGAAAGCTAAAGCTCTTGCGTTTGAGACTTTGGAAGACGTCGCCGAACTTCGGATTTCCGAACGGGATTTTGAGTTGGCCAAGCGGCGTTTATGGGGATCCGTAGTAATGAAGCTTTCCGCGCTTGAGGAATACGGTTATTTTATAAATCGGAATCTTCTCGTAACAGGCAGGGAACGTCTTTTAACGGATTTCAGATCGGAATTGTCCGCGATATCAATTGAAGAACTTGCCGATTTCGCTTCTTCATATATGACGGAAAAAAATTCCGTTATTTCTCTGATAGCTTCTTCCGAATCGATTCACAAAGCCGGCTTCGGGTAATTCGGCTTATATCGGCCTCGACGCAAAGGTTTTTATTAACTTTTTCTTTTGTATTTTTCTCGGCATTGATCCGTCTTTTTTTCCAAAAATTCGATTTATCTTTATACGGCCTGTTCTCAGCCAAATTTTAGTATGCGTTTGGTATTATTAAAAGAAAGTTCGTTTGATTATTATGAAAACTTACAGATTTATAGACTGTCTGAGACGTTCGATGACTTTGGTCGTCAGTCTTACCGAAAATAATCCCGTATGGGCTAAGCAAATAGAAAGCGCGGGAGCGCATTCAGTTAAAGTTCATTTAAACGTTCTCCATAGAGCTTCTAAAACGGAATTTGGCTCCTGGAAAGAGGAAAAGGAAAAGATTGCCGAAATACCTTCTTCTTTATCCATACCTGTCGGCATAGTTCCCGGAGCGGAAGTAACCGCCTCTGGAGAAGACATGAAAGAGATAATAGCGGCAGGATTTGATTATCTTGATATTTTCGCTCATCATATGCCCTCGTCTTACCTTGATATTCCTGAGCTTACCAAGAGCGTCGCCATAGATTATCGTTATCCTGTTTCCGACGCTAGCTTTATTAAAGAATTGGGAGCCGAAATATTTGAGGCGTCGATTATTCCTCCGGACGAATACGGACAGCCTCTTACGGTAAGAGATCTTGCGTTTTATAAGAAATTGATACAAACGGTAAACGTTCCCGTATTTATTCCTACTCAACGACGTGTTAAACCTTCCGAAGTTCGTTATTTACGAAGAATAGGAGCTTCAGGAATAGCTATAGGAGCGGTAGTGACCGGAAAAGAGCTTGATAAAATTTTAAAAACGGTCGAAGAATTCAGAAAAGCCATAGACGAACTTGATTAACTTATGAAAATAGTATTTGTCCCTATTGACGATAGGCCCTGCTCTCTGCTTTTTCCTTTAAAGATTTCCAGAGCGGCCGGAATCGACTTGCTGGTTCCTGACAGGAGTTATTTAGGAAAGTTTTTGTCGTTCGGCAGTCCCGAAGGAATACTTAAATTTTTGATCGCCAACTCGGACGGCCATGACGCGGTAGTGTCTCTGGATATGCTTATTCATGGCGGTCTTGTCGCTTCGCGCGTTATGGATCGGAAGGATGATACGGCCGAGCGTCTCGCTGTTTTTGAAGATTGGCTTGCTTGCAGAAAAAAAGAAAAGACTATGGTATTTTCGACTATAACTCGCACTTTGCCGACTCTTTTGAACGAAACCGACGTTATTAAATCCGGTTCTTTTATAAAATCGCTTCGAAAGCTTTATCCTAATCGTCCTTTGTCCGATTGTGATTTTGAAGAGACGTTATCTAAGGAAACAAAAAAGAATCCTTTTTTATCGGAGTATGTGAAGGCCAGAAATCGTAATTTCAGTATAAATTTAAAAGCTTGCGAGTGGGCTGAAAAGGGCCTCGTCGATTTTTTGATTATAGGGCTTGACGACGTGTTATGCTCCGGCCCCAATACGCATGAGGCGTCGATTATTTCGGAAAAGATTAAAGGGAGCGATCGCGTCGTTTTATGTAAAGGCGCCGACGAGCTGGGAATGATAGCGATAGCCCGTCTTCTTATGAGCAAGTTTGGCGTCGGAGTTTCCGTAGCTCCGAGATATTCTTCGTATAAAGGTTCTTTTTCTCATTCCATTTACGAAAATTCTCCGGTTAGAAACGTAGTCGAAGAGACTTTACGCGCGACCGGTTGCGTTATGAGGGAAAATTCTTCGGATATAGAATTTTTTTGTTCCGTAGCTGAAAAAGGGCAGAAAGAGGTTGAGGTTCAAAATATAGTCAAGTCGGATTTAAAAAAAGCTTTTGTAAACGATATTGCCCGAGCGGCGGAAGGCGGGGCGACTGTGGCAGTAGCCGATTTGTCTTATTCCAACGGAGCGGACAGGGCTTTTACTTACGAGCTTCTTCAACGTATCGATCCCGTCGGGCTTGCCGGTTACGCCGCATGGAATACGTCCGCCAATACTATTGGGACGGCTCTGGCTCATGCCGTTATCAGTTTGTTATCTGCTCGGCGTCGCAAGCATGATATAAAAACGCATTCCGAGTTTATTTTTGAAAGGTTTATGGACGATTATATATATCAGAGTTTCATAAGGGCGAAATATAAACTTAAATGTATGACGAAAGGCTTTTCGGCCTTAAAATTTGACGAATCGGCAAATTTGGAAATACCTCCGCTTATTTTCGGGGAAATGCGTTTGGAAGCGGATAAAATTTTTAACAGATATTTTCGTAAAAGGCATGTAGTGTTTTTCGGAGGATATGAAAGAACGTTTGATCTTATATCTATGAATAGCTTTAACGTTTGCCTTCCTTGGCGGCGATTATTTGAAATAAGCTTAAACGCCGAATTTGAAGTTCAAACTTATTAGATGGGAGCCGTTTGCTTATGGATGAGATTTTAAAAATTTTTGGAGGAGGTTCTTCCGACGAGGAATCCGAAGGAACTGCCGGATCCGGCTTTTCGGACGGCGGGCAAGGACGCTCGTTTGGGGGAGGTAATCAATCTTTGCCCGGAGGAGGCGGCGTCTGGGAATTTGAGATGCCGGCCGGAGGAATTCAGGAATGGCAAAACAGCCAACAGGGTTCGGTGTATAACGTTCCGGCTCCGCCCGCCAATAATTCGCCTCAGAGTTTACAAAATTATGAAATCGAGCCCGGATTGGAGTCATCGGGAGCTTTCGCTATACCCGGAGGAGCTCCTATTTCCGAGATCGAGGTTAAGGAGTCTACTATTGAAGGGTATATGAAGACGATGGGGCTGGCTTTTGAAAAAGCGGACTCTTGTTTATGGATTGCAAAATACGAAGGCGGAGCTAAAGATTACGATCTTTACGTTGAATTGACGTCTTCTGCTGTCAGGCTTGTAATGCCGGTTCTCGAAAGAGTCAGAGACGTATGCAGGGAAAAAGTTTGGTATCATCTTTTGCGTCTGAATTACGTTACGGACGATATTACCATGGGCGTAAATAAAAGAGACGAAATTTTTATGTCGTCTGCAATTCCCATGAGATATATATCATACGACGATTTTAAAAGAGCCGTTACATATATTTTTACTATGGCTGACGAAGTATATCCCGAGCTTCTTTTCCTGGCTCAAAAGACCACTTCGGTTTCTACTTTTTTACAGTCCGAACCTAATCAAGGAGGCGCTCAATAGCTTCCGATTATGCGTTTAAGAATAGTTCTTATA
>CASEKF010000058.1 GCA_949288455.1 uncultured bacterium | reverse complement strand
CGAAATCTTCATGTTATTGAAAATTTTTCCCCTTACATATATTTCCCATTCCGCCGCAAAGGCCGACTGAAACAACAGCGCCGTTAACGCGACGAAAGCCGTCAGGAAAACAAGTTTACGCATATATTATCCTCCGTAAATTATTTAATGCTTGAATAAATAAAATTCTACCGCCGTGTTAAAAGTCCTTTAAAAAATAACTTAAGGCACAAAATACATTGGATTTGGAAGAAGAATAGTATGTTTGGCGTATCCTCCGTCCAGATCGCTCCGTTGATCTCCGATATTCAGCAGGATTTCATACCCCTGTCGTTCTATGTTTTGCCGCGCTTTTGATTTCGCTTCCGCCGCCGGTTTGTTGACTAGGCCGGGATGTCTGTGAATAAGCCCTGCGTAATCTTTAAATCCTTCGGATTGTAAATTCTTTTCGGATAATCCTCTATATTCTTCCGCTCGTCCGGTTACGAAAAAAACGGGGAAACCCATATCGACGGCTTTGTCGTAAAATTTCAGAGCGCTTTTTATAGCGGGGGCTTTCGCCTTTATCACCCAGTCGGACCACTGAGGCAGAAAAGCGTTAAACGCGAAGTCGACTTTTTCAAGAAACGGGTAGCTGGTTAGAACCGTTTCGTCTATATCCATCACTATCGCAGCTTTACTTCTGTCTCCTTCAAATTCGTCGAGAATTTTAGCGGCTTGATTAAATTTCTCGTTTACCTCTCTTTCCCATCTTCCGGATTCATAGTAATTTCTGACTTCTTTTTTGACTTTTGTCAAATTGGGAATTTCTTGAGCCGGACTGCCTTTATATGCGAACGAAAAAAAAGAGATTGCCAACGCGAATAATACGACCGGTTTTTTCATGATTTTTCCCGTTCCGTTTTAATTATTTCTTCTACCAGCTTTTTAAGCGTTTCGTCGCCTTTGTCGTCAGGCACTTGACATGTTCCTACCGCTTCATGACCTCCGCCGCCGTAAAGGCTGCATAATTCTCCGACGTTTACCGAAGAAGTTCTGTTCAGAATGCTGCGTCCTATCGCTATGACCGTTACTCCCGTTCCTTCTTTCCCTTTCATTATTCTTAAGGAGATATTCTGTTCCGGATAGAGAGCGTATTCAAGAAATCTGTTTCCTATATACGGCTTTTCGAGATCTCTTAAATCTATTATTATGCAATTTTCATTTATAACCGTTCTTTTCCGCAGCATTTTTATATACTTGTCTTGATGCCTGCGGTACAGGTCGATGCGTTCGACTACGTCTTTATGAGATAATATTTCTTCTATGGACATTGTTCTTACGTATTCGATAAGAGATTCCATAAGTTTGTAGTTGCTTACCGAATACGATTTGTATTTTCCCAGTCCCGTTCTGGGATCCATAATGAAGGAAAGCAGTATCCATCCCTGAGGATTTTCTATATCTTCTTTAGTCAGTCTTCCCGAATCGCTCTTATCTACTTCTTCTATCATTTTTGCGAATCGGGGAAATTTTTGTTCTCCTCCGTAGTATTCGTATATTATTCTTGCGCAGCTGTCAGCTTTTCTGCTTTCGCCTTCATAGTTTTCCGTCATAAGAGTTTTCACGAAATTTTCGCTTGAATGGTGATCGAACCAAAGTCCGCAGCCGGGCCAATACGGAACGTTTGCGAGGACGTCTTCTTTGGAAATGGCGACTTTCCCGTCCTGAATGTCCTTAGGATGAACAAACTTATATGAATCGACTATGCCGGCTTCTTTAAGAAGCGCGGCGCAGATAAGCCCGTCGAAGTCAGATCTTGTAACGAGTCTCATTTTACTCCTCCGCTGTTTATAAATCTCCTGACTTTTATTTACTTCGATATGACCCCGTTTTTCCCTTCGATTTATCTCTTATCAGGCATAAGCCTTCAAAAACATCTGTTAGATAGATATAGAAATAAAGGAAAAATCTTTATTCATGGTAAAAACAAAAGTAAATTAATTTTAATTTCTTTAGGAGTTTTCAATATATGACGGCTCTTTTTATAAAACGTCCGGTCGCGACGACGGTCATTATGCTTTCCATAGTTTTTTTTGGAGTTTTGGGATATTTCCAGCTTCCCGTAAGCGACCTTCCAAACGTAGAATTTCCTACGATTGAGGTTTCGGCAAGTTTATCCGGAGCAAATCCCGAATTAATGGCCGCTTCTGTGGCTACTCCTTTGGAAAGGCAGTTTTCGACTATACCCGGCATTTCTTCCATGACATCCGTCAGCCGTTTAGGTCGAACGAATATAACTTTGGAATTTAAACTTTCGGTTAATATCGACGCCGCGGCTCAAGACGTTCAATCCGCAATAACTGCGGCTTCCAGAAAACTGCCTAAGGATATGTTGACTCCTCCCACGTTTAGAAAAGTTAATCCTGCCGATATACCCGTTTTGCAGCTGGCTTTAGTTTCCGATATCCTTCCGCTTTCAAAAGTTAACGAATATGCCGAGACGTACCTGGCGCAGCGAATATCCATGATAGAAGGCGTGGCGCAGGTTCAAATTTACGGAGGTCAAAAATATGCGGTCAGAATATTGGTCGATCCTACTAAAACCGCCTCTTATAAGATTGGGCTGGACGAAATTTCGAACGCCGTCAAAGAGGGAAATTCAAATACGCCTCAAGGCACTCTTCAGAGCGAACTTAAGACGGAATATCTTCAAGCCGACGTGAAACTTCTGGATCCCGAAGGGTACGACAATTTAATCGTGGCTTACAGGAGCGGACGTCCCATAAGAATAAGGGATTTGGGCGAAGCGCAGGACAGCGTCGAAAACAAGAGAAACGCCGGTTGGTATAACGGTAAAAGAGGAATAATGCTCGCCGTTCAAAAACAGAGCGGAGCGAATACCGTCAGCGTAGTCGACGAGGTTATAAAGCTTCTTCCCGAATTTGAAGCCGAACTTCCTCCTTCCGTTTCGCTTCAAATAGTTAACGACAGATCTTTTTCAATCAGGGAATCGGTTCATGATATAAAATTGACGTTAGTTATAGCCGTAATCCTTGTCGTTTTTGTAATATATATATTTCTCAGAGATATAAAAGCTACCATTATACCTTCTCTTGCCCTTCCGGTATCGATAGTAGGCGCTTTTGCCGGGATGTATTTTTTTAAATTCAGCATAGACAACCTTTCGCTTATGGCTCTTGTTCTCGCCGTAGGTTTTGTTATCGACGACGCTATAGTCGTTTTGGAAAATATAGTCAGGCACATGGAAGCCGGAGAAAACTCTGAGGAAGCCGCTTTAAAAGGTTCTGAAGAGATTGTTCCGACAATTATTTCCATGACCCTTTCTCTGGTCGCCGTTTTTATTCCGCTTCTGCTTCTTGAAGGCATTATGGGACGGCTTCTATATGAATTTTCGGTAACTATATCCATGGCGATTCTTTTATCGTGCGTAGTTTCTTTATCTTTTACCCCGATGCTCTGCTCCAGATTTTTGTCGGTTCCCAAAAAAAATAAGAAAGCTTCTTCCGATAATGGTAAAGGCGATGTTTTTGAGAAGCTGCAGAGTCTCTACGGCACGCTTTTGTCGCTTTCGATGAAATACAGAACGCTGACTTTATCGCTGGCTTTTTTAACGTTTATAGCCGCTTTATATTTATTCGCGGTTATTCCCAAAGGCTTTCTTCCCAGCGAGGACAGAGGCATTTTGAACGTGTCTACGGAGTCCGATCTCGGTTCCTCTTTTGAATTGACAGTTCAAAAGCAGAGCTTGCTTGCCGAAAAGATTATGGAGAATCCTAACGTTGAAGCCGTTATGTCGACTGTCAATTCGAATACTACGGGAAGAATGACTATTCAATTAAAACCGCATGATCAAAGGCATGATTCCGCCGAGACGGTGATGTCTCAGCTTCGTCCTTTAATGTCTCAAGTTCCGGCTTTTTACGCTTATCTTCAAAATCCGCCTCCCATAAGGATTGGAGGCAGAACTTCGAAAGGCCTTTACCAAGCCACTTTACAGGGAATAGATACCGCTCTCCTTTATGAATACGCCCAGAAAATGGAAGAGGCTATAAAGACGATCCCCGGAGTTATGGACGCCAACAGCGATTTGGAGATAAACAACCCGGAAATTAAACTTTCGATTGATAAGGATAAAGCGTCGGTTTTAGGCATTAACTCTGAAAAAATTGCCGATACGTTATATAACGCATATGGGCTTAGGCAGATTTCGACTATGTTTACAAGCGTTGATCAGTATGCCGTTATTATTGAGTTATATCCTGAATTTCAGAGAAATATGGATTCTCTTTCGCTTTTATATCTTACGTCTTCTTCCGGAGAACTTATTCCTTTGAGCTCCATAGCTTCGTTTGAGCGCGGGGTAGGGGCTTTGTCCATAAATCATCAGGGGCAGCTTCCTTCGGTTACTCTTTCTTTTAACTTGGCTCAGGGGGTGTCTTTGAGCCAGGTCGTCGACGAGATAAGAAATTTGGGCGACGAGCTTCTTCCAAAAGAAATTAATTTAACGTTCCAGGGTACCGCGCAAGTTTTTGAAGAGTCTGTTAAAAGCGCGGGAATCCTTTTAATATTGGCTCTGATAGTTATATATTTTATTTTAGCCATATTGTATGAAAGTTTTATACATCCCGTCACGATTATTTCAGGGTTGCCCTCCGCCGCCGTAGGAGCGTTGATAACTTTAATGCTTTTTGGAATTCAGTTGGATCTTTACGGTTTCGTAGGCGTTATTCTTTTAATAGGAATAGTTAAGAAGAACGCTATAATGATGATTGATTTTGCCAGGAAGGCGGAGCTTGAAAACCGCATTGCTCCCGAACAGGCTATCTTTCAAGGAGCTTTAATAAGGTTCAGACCGATTATGATGACGACAATATCCGCTTTTGTCAGCGCTCTGCCGATCGCTTTGGGATATGGAGCCGGAGGAGAGGCGCGCCAAGGCCTCGGTCTTGCCGTTACCGGAGGCTTGATTTTTTCGCAGGCCGTCACTCTTTTTATAACCCCGGCAATATACGTTACTTTGGATAAATTTAGGATAAACGATAAAAAGAAAGCCGAGGATAAGCCCAAAATCAAAGCGGCTTTGGAAAACGTTTAGTTTATTCTTTTATTTTTTCGCATTATGTATTATAATATGCCAATTACATTAGGAAAGGCAGAACGAAGATGCTTAGTCAAACTAAAGATATTCTCCGTTTTAAATGGGGAATAAGCGACAGATTAATAAAATCGGCTGAAGAAGCTGAAAAAAGCACTTTGGAAGCTCGTTTAAGAATAAAGGAAATAGGAGCGCATAATCAGCTTAAAGTTCTTACGGCTTTTAAAAGACATGGAGTATCCGATTATCATTTAAAAGGGACTACGGGCTACGGTTTCGGAGACGCGGGGAGAGACGTGTTAGACGAGATATACGCGGATGTGTTCGGAGCGGAAAAGGCTTTGGTAAGAATGCAGTTCGTATCGGGAACTCATGCTCTCGCTTCCGTCTTATTCGGAGTTTTGCGGCCGGGCGACAAATGGATATCCGTTATAGGAACTCCGTACGATACGATGGCTCCGGTTATACAAGGCGGAAACAGATGGCGCGGCTCTCTTTCCGAATGGGGAATAGAATACGGCGAGATTCCTTTGGACGTAAATTATTCTTTTGATAAGAGCAAGATTAAAGAGGCTTTAAAAGAAAAAATTAAATTAGTATATATTCAAAGATCGCTCGGATACACTTGGCGTCCCAGCGTAAATCTTGAGATGATAAGAGAAATTGCGGCATATATAAAATCTCTTAGTCCCGAGACCGTTATAATGGCGGATAATTGTTACGGCGAATTTGCCGATACAGAGGAGCCGATTTCCGTAGGAGCCGACGTAATGGCAGGCTCTTTAATAAAGAATGCCGGAGGAGGTTTGTCTCCGGCGGGAGGCTACGTTGCCGGACGTAAGGATATAGTTGAAAAAGCCTCGGTATATTTGACCTCTCCCGGCATAGGGCCTGACGAAGGAGCTACTCTCGGAGTTTTAAGACTTATGTATCAAGGCTTCTTCATGGCTCCTTCGATAGTTTCAGGCGCGATAGAAGGAGCCATATGGGCTTCCGCCATGTTGAAAAGTTTCGGTTTTGAAGTTTTGCCAGAGCCGGACGGCGTAAGAACGGATATTATTCAGGGTATAAAATTCTCCGATCCTGAAATTATGAAGTCTTTTTGCAAAGGCATTCAGAACGCTTCTCCGATAGACGCTTCCGCCGTTCCCGAGGCCGTAGATATGCCGGGTTATCGAGATCCGATAATAATGGCCGGAGGAACTTTCGTTCAGGGCTCTTCAATAGAGCTCTCCTGCGACGGACCTCTCAGAAGTCCTTACGCCGCTTATCTTCAGGGCGGTCTTTCGTTTGCTCACATACAATTCGGCGTTTTAAACGCCTTAAAAGAAGTCGGATTTTAAAATAAAAAACGAGGGTTCGAAAAAATTGAACCCTCGTTTTTTATTTTATCGTTTTCTCATCCTGTTAAAGTTTATATTCCTTAGAAAATACCAAGCAAGCACCCCTCCTACCATTAAGAATATTATTATTCCTACGATTATATTGTTTCTTTTTTGCCGTTCTTCAAATGTCTCTTTTTTCTTTTCAGGCGTAGGCGTCGCTTCGGGAGTAGGCGACGGGGACGGCTTTACCGAAGACGCCGGAGCCGAACCTCCGGAGCTTCCCGAAGCGGAGCTGTCTCTATGCGCGGGAGACGAAGACGGACTCTCTTTCTGAGGCTCTTGATAAGTTCCGTCTTTCTTAGCTTTTCTTTTCGCTCTTTCTATCGCTTTTTTCTGAGCTCTAGTTTTCGGAACAAAGCCTTTTTCTTCGGGTCTTATAGCCGTGAACGCATCTGCGGTTTCCGTTATGAAAGCTAGAAGAAATATAAATAAGCTGAAGAATATTATATATTTTCTTGTTAAGGCCATATGCCGGAAAATCCCTTTCCTTTTTTCGGTATCGCTACGTAATTATTTTAAACATATTTTTTGAAAAATCCTTCAAAAAAGGACCGCCTTTTTACAAAGCGGTCCGAATATTTAAAATATTTTAATTAATTGCTTTTAATCTACAGAGGCATCTGCCATATCGTTAGAATTTACCGCGCCTTGGTCTATATATGTAAGCACTCTCCATCTGGCTATTCTATCGCTTTCGCTTCTTCTTTTTGCCATTGTAAAAAGCGGCGGCGAAGAACTGAACAGATTATGATCTACATTTATCAGCTGAAAAATATATCCAAGCTGGTCTAGTCTGTTGCCGTCATCGTCTCTACCGGAGCCTGCGTCTGCGTTAATATCGGCAAATCTGGAAATAATCATTCCCCTAAAATTTAAAATAGATCCTCCGTTCCCAAAACTAGAAATATCGCCTTGTATATTGCTCGTGTCGCCGGGCCTTATTGCTCCCATAAAAGTGTCGTCCCAAAGTTTCTTTCTAGCTTGTTGAGGCAGCATGTCAGTATACTGATTTACAAAATATAGGTCTCCGTTCTCAGTTCCACCAGCTGCAATTAGGTTATTATTATTGTCTCTGCCTAAAGCGTGCGCAAGAGATTGAGACATCAATAACCCAAAGTTTCCGTGGCTGGCGTTTGCTCTGTCAAGCGCAGGAGCGTTGTTTGCTACGGGAGCATCTCCGGGAGCGTATCCGCTATTTAACTCAAACAAATCATTGTTTTCACTATATTTTAAATTTTTGCTTGAGTTATTGAAATCAAACGCCATATTATAAGATCTTGCCGCGATAACGGCTTCTACGTTTAGGACTCCATCTCCTTCTCCTGTGGCAATATCTTTTTTAGTTTCTGTAAGGCGTTGGTTCGCGGTATTTTCCGCAGAACTTCTATCTTTTCTGGCGCTATAATCTGAATTCGGATTCTGGCTGAAATCGTTAAGAAGAACTCTGTTGCTTGCTATTATCCCTATCGAAGGATTTGTACCTTGGGCTTGAACCAAATCGCCTATAATGGTTATATTACCTGAAGGCTGTTCCGTCTCTGCGTCATATGTCGGGAAACGATAGGCTGTACTTCGTCCCCAATCTTCTGTAACTTGAGATATATGTTCGTTGCTTTGCGCCGTGCTGTCTCCGTTACTAGCTGGAGTCGCGTCGCTCAATTCCCATCGTCCGGTTAACGCAGGTAGTCCGGTTTGCGGATCTAATTCAACTTCCGGCTGCATATCTACATACCTATATTGATTATCGCCCTCTAGAACGTTAGGAGCGTTTAGTCGATCGTCAAACATATCTCCAGGTTGACTAGAGTTATGTATAGCCTGCCAATTAGCGGCTTCTATTTCCGGATTAACGTCTGAAACTATTGACACGCTTTTACTTGCTATTCCTGAAACCTGAACATTTGCTCCCGAGACGTAAAGAACGCCGTTATTGTTCTCTTGAAGATTTGTATTGGTAATGGTTGCTATTCCTACGGCGTTTTCTTGCCAGTTCCTGCCATCCCAGTCATAATTTACTTGTTCAATGGTATATACATCGTCAACCGTTCCGTTTTGTTCTTTTTGTCCTATTGTGATTCTTAATGTCGGAACCTCCATCTTTTCATTGGCATACATCGGATCGGGCCTATAATCATCTTGATTAAATACGAAAACTCCATCGGCTCTAGTTTTGCCTTGCGCTAATTTGTTGTATAAGCCCGGCGATGCTTGCCCGGTATTAGTAACTCCGGACATTAGACTGGCATCTCCGGATCCCCAAATTGTATCTGTCGTTCTTGTTTTACCCATATCTTGCTGATATGTAAAATTATTGCTGTCTCCACTCATTGAATTTATGAGAGCGTTGTCAGTCTTCGAGTCTAAGTTGAATTTGGTGTTGGTGCGAAGATCAGAATAAACAAGTCCGTCAGGCTTATTCACCGAAAGCATTTCTCTGAATTCAGGCAGAATCTCGTTATTAAGCCCATCCTTATCTTCTATTGGCCCAGCATTATTTAACGTTGACATTTTTACTATTCCGCTTACGTCAACTTGTTCCCCCCGTAAATAAGCATTTAATGTCTGCCGTTTTGACGCGGTATCTTCATTCTCGAGAATTTGATCTATATTTTCAGAAGGAGCTCCCCATCCTGTAACTGGATTTGCTCCGTCGACTACTAAGTCGCTGTTCCAAACGGTATTTTCATCAATAAAGGCCGCGTCTGCAGTAAATTCTGCCCAGCTTGGGTAACCAAATTCTCCTTGCGAAGAATGAGGGCTATTCGGGAAAGCTGCGCTGACCGTATTTTCGTAAATTCCGCCGACTTCTTTATCGCTTACTATGAGCTGGATAGCTCTGGAAGAAACAAAATTAGGGTCGTTGAAAACATTTGCTATCGTAAGAACTCTCTCTTCGTTCGTATTAAATATGAACGACATTACGCCTACTCTGTAGCCGTCTCCGCTGATGTCTCCTCCCCTTGGGATACGGATATCGTCAACTTTAATCATTCCATCGTCATTAAGTTCAGGGGTAACGACTATTATCAAATAGCCGAATTGTTCGCTTTCTCCGTATCTTAAGGGTATCGGCCCTGCAGTATAACATCGTGAAAAATCGTCTAAGGTAAGAAAAGTTTCAAACCATGGCCGTATATCTGCTAGTTCCGCTCTATCGGCATTTAATGCCTGTGGATTGTCCATATTACCAAAATTTTCTGGCAACGGCAGTATTATCTGATTATTAACGCCTTGAAAAACGTCTATTCTATTTACATTGTTCCAATACGCGGTATTGCTCATAGAGCTTATAACCGCGTCTCCTCCTACTTGAGCCAAAGAAAGTGCGGCTGCTTCCTGAGTGTAGGCTCTGGCCGCTTTTTGCCCGCTTATCGTCATGCCAAGGTAAGACGTGGCCATAGCCATTACCAAAACCGATACAAAAAGCGTAAAAATAAGAGCCACGCCTTGTTTTTTTCTTTTTGCGGAATATTTTTTCATATGTAAATATCCCTCCCTCCATAAAATGAGTTATTTAACATTGTTTATAGATAATTATTGCAAAGAAAAAAAAAAAAATCAAGAAAAGTTCTAATTACTTGTTAATGAAGACAGTACGTTTACTATGGTGTCAAGTTCCGCTACTCTGTAATTTTTTAATGTGTCGGTAGGTCGATCGTTATTAACAAAATTATTTACGTTAAAAAATGTTCCGTCTTCCGCTTGATATTGAAATGCGTCATAATCAAGCGGATCAGGATTGCTTCTGGCCGTTTGAAGAACTATTACTTTGATAAAATATTGATTTGCGGACAATCTTCTCGGAGTAAAAGTGTCGTCAAATGTTCTTGCCGTATAAAGAATAATCGCGTCTCCTTCGTTTGGAAGCTCGACTATCGTTTCTTCCGTAGCAGGATTCATCCCGTTTAAGTCTGCCGCATTAAACGTAAAATCTTGATTGTCTATTGCAGATTCATTAATACCGTTACTAAGATTAAGACCTGTCCATGTAGTTACATTATTCCAATTATAAATTTTTCTCTGTAATCTGCATTTGTGAGTATTCTGATCTACTTCGACTCCGTATTCTATTATGTTGAAATCAACGGAGTTATTATTTATTACTCTTCTGTAAAATACCAGTCTGTTATAGTTCCTCGCTATGCTGCCAAGACCGTCTATATTTATCAAATCGTCTCTATCTAAGGCTTTAAAACCCGGAGCAGGGTTTAAATTATCGAGATCTGCTTGACCCAAATCGGCAGTAGAAGCTTCGCCGGTCGCGGGGCAAATAACGGAAGAAAGATACTGTGTCGAATTACCGCCGGCCAAAAAGCTCCCTTCTATGACCGAGGACGATTTTAAATCAGCGGAAATCGTCGAAAGAATGGCTTTTGCGTTAGTATTTGCCGCTTCTTGAGTTTTTTGTTTTAAAGTCGAATCCATGGAGCTTTTTAATAAGCTGTAAACTGCTACGCTCAATATGCTGAAAAGAACGACAGCAATCATTATTTCTACAAGCGTAAAACCTGAACTTTTTTTTAAAAGTAGTTTTTTCAAGAATTTTCTCTCCTTTTCGCGTTTTATCTTTTGTTGCCTGTAAAAGCTGAGTTGAGGCTCACAAAATTAAAGACCGGATTTGCGTCGTTTCTATATTCAGGCCATGAAATTGTTACCGTTACTATAACGAATGATTGTTCGCGGGGGCGATCTCTTTCATCGTTTGGCTCTCTAATTCTCTCTAGATTCTCTGCTTCATCTCTCTCTAGTATTGTAACGTCAATTCCTCTCGGAATTGTTATTCCTTGGTCAGTTATAAAGGCGTTTCGTGATAGACAGAAAGTTTTATGTGCGTGGTTTACTTCGTTATTGTCGAATTGCGATACGTTGTCCGCGATAAAAAAAGGAATATTATCCGCCCAATTATCGCCTGCATAATGATGGTATGGCCAATCTATGTCGTCGCCCATTCTGTTAACTAATTGTTCAAGCGACTGTCCGTTTCCTATTCCCGATAAAGAGACAGCCTGCAACGGATCATTATTTATATCAGCGACACTATAGTTTACAAACGGTATAAGCTGTATTTCTTCAAGGATGGTTCTGGCGATTTCCGTAGCTTTCGTTCTGTTGTCGCTCGTATCGGTCAGTTTGCGCCCTTGAGGGTATACGAAAGCTAAAGCCATCATAACCAGAAAAAGAATTACCATTGAGACGACGATTTCGATAATGCTTACGCCT
>CASEKF010000057.1 GCA_949288455.1 uncultured bacterium | reverse complement strand
ATCATTAAATATTCTATAAAAAAATAAATTTCTTTTAGAAATATCTTTTTTCCTACTTTGATATCAAGAAATAAATATTAAGAAAGAATAAGCCAATAAAAAAAGGCGTCTAATACGACGCCTGCTGCCCAATAAAAAACTAAACCTTAAATTTTTACAACTCAAAAGCGGGCTTAAATCCGGTCTCTCTGCAATAAGTTATATACGATTCATATAACCCGTTTAATTCGTCCTCAAGCTGCTGTCTATCTAATTTTAAATCGCTGATTTTTTCATTCATCTTCGCAATTTTATCTTCCATTTTTTCAATTTCAATATTCTTCAATTCGTACAGCTGCCTTATTCTATCGTAAGACATTTCCATTTTTTCTTTTATAAGTTCTCCAGTAAACGCTTTCAAAGTAACTTCCGCTCCTTTTGGCTTATCCATAAAAACTCCTTCAAAATTTATTGCCATGCCTTTAAACTACGGCATGGCTAACAGTTTCCAACTTATTGAACTAAATTTTTTTTCAAATTTTCCCATACTTCCTCAGGCGTTCCGGAAGCGTCCGCCGTTAAAAGCGTTCCCTTTGAAGCGTAATACTCGACTAAAACGGCAGTCTGCTCGTCGTAAACTCTCAAACGCTCTCTTACCACTTCCTCTTTATCGTCGCTGCGTACGATTAAAGCTCCTCCGCAAAACTCGCATTTATCTGAATGAGTATTTAAAATTTTGGCGCAGCCTGAACAAATCTTTCGTGAAGAAAGACGCCGTACGACTTCTTCGGAAGAAACCTTCAAATTTATAACTCTATCCAACGCCATGCCTTTTTCCGAAAGGATCTTATCTAAAGCTTCAGCTTGAGCTAAATTTCTTGGAAAACCGTCAAGAAGAAATCCGTTTTTACAATCCGGTTCCGATAATCTCCAGGAAACTATATCAAGAACGATTTTATCCGGCACAAATTTCCCCGCGTTTATATATGAGGCGGCTTGAAGACCTGTATCGGTCTTTTGTTCTACGGCTCTTCGAAGCATATCTCCGGTAGAAATATGAGGAATTGAAAAAAAATCTTTAATAAAAACGCTCTGAGTACCTTTTCCGGCGCCTGGCATTCCTAAAATTACCAGTTTCATATAGCCCCTCCTTATCCGCAAAACATGATTTAGTTAAATCAGTCTAGCAAAAAAAAACGTAAAAATCAAGATATAAAATACGGACTAAACTGATTTTTTTCGAAACTCACGCCAGACATGCCGCTTCAACGCCGGAAATTTTACGTTAAACTAAAAAGTATAAAAACTTAATAAGCTTCAATTTTTTATAAGAGCGCAATATATTTAACCTTAACAAAGACATGATAAAAGCTCTTAG
Source organism: uncultured bacterium (assembly GCA_949288455.1). Lineage (GTDB taxonomy): Bacteria > Vulcanimicrobiota > CADAWZ01 > CADAWZ01 > CADAWZ01 > CASEKF01. The sequence goes on along the minus strand of CASEKF010000057.1, from coordinate 9,151 downwards.
CTAAAACAAGCGTAGAAAAATGAAAAAAAAATCGTCTGAAAGATTTCAGACGATTAGGTAAAACTATATCTATTTTTTCATAAAGCCCTGATAATTTTTCATAACGGCTCTGGCTTCCAATTGCTGCATCGTGTCCAGAGCTACGCCTACGATAATCAAAAGCGAAGTGCTTCCAAGGTAAAAACTGGTGACTCCGGTCCAAGTCATTATGATATTAGGCGCAATCGCAATAAAACCTAAAGCTACTGCGGATATAAACGTTATTCTTCCCATTATTTTATTAAGAAATTCCACGGTGTTTCTTCCTGGACGTATTCCGGGAATAAAACCGCCATACTTCTTCATATTATCGGCGATATCGCTGATATTGAACGTAATAGCCGAATAGAAATATGTAAAGAATATTACAAGAGCAAAATAAAGAAAATTGTAAAACCAGTGCTGATGCGACATTATCTTCATGAAAAAAGTCATGAAAGGAGTAGTCGGATCTAAATTCAAAAAAGTTATTATAGTCGAAGGAAGATATAAAAGCGAAATCGCAAAGATTATGGAAATAACCCCGGCATTATTCACTTTAATGGGAAGGTAGGTGCTCTGTCCGCCCGTAACTCTTCTCCCCACGACCTTTTTGGCATATTGAACCGGAACCTTTCTTATTGCCTGAGTCAACATAATTATAGCGACAATCAAAGCCAAAGTAATCAAAGCGAAAAATAACAGCTGAACCGCGGATTGAAATTGGTTTGAAGAATGTCTTGCCAACGCGATAGTATTATGTAAATATTCAGGATATTTTAAGACGATGCCGGCGAAGATTATCATGGAAATACCGTTGCCTATGCCATGTTCCGTCATTCTCTCTCCAAGCCACACAAGCGCCAAAGTTCCTGCGGTCAAAGCGCAGATAAGCGTTAGCCCATACAGAAACGGAGCTCCGAGAGTGTTAAATATAACCTGACCGTCAGGCGAACGATAGCGCATTAAGCTGACCACCATAACTATCGCCTGAAGAAGAGAAAGACCGACAGTTCCGTAACGCACATATTGATTTATCTGCCTGCGTCCCTGCTCTCCGCCTTCTTTTTGCAATTCATGGAGTTTCGGAACCACCACCGTAAGGAGCTGCATTATAATAGAGGCGTTAATATAAGGAGTTATCCCCATAGCTACTATCGAAAAATTATTTAAAGCGCCTCCGGTAAACATCCCAAGAAATTCGAACAGCTCGCCTTTATCAAGCATGGCCTTCCATAAATCTCTATTCACGCCGGGAACGGTGATATGCACCATAAATACAAAAGCCGTAAAACCAAGAAAAACGTTAATTAGCCTTTTGCGCATATCCCTGTCTTTCCAAGCGGCAAGGAACGACGCTAACATTAAACCACCTCTACTTTACCGCCTGCTTTTTCAATGGCAGCCTTAGCAGATTGAGTAGCTTTAGCGATCCTGACGGTAACGGATTTTGTTATCGATCCAACGCCAAGAACTTTTATGGGACGCTGACAATTCTTTACGAAACCTAACTCGCATAAAACTTCGGGAGTAATCAAAGAATTAGTCTCTGCGCAACGTTCAAGAGTGTCAAGATTGATAATTTCATACACGATTTTGTTGCGGTTTTTGAAACCTTTAAATTTAGGCAGCCTTCTATACCAAGGAGTCTGACCGCCTTCAAATCCCGGTCCTTTAGAACCTCCGGATCTGCTGTTCTGTCCATTTTCGCCTCTGCAGGAAGTTTTACCATGACATCCCGGGCCTCTGCCTACTCTTTTAGAGCGTTTTCTGGAACCTTCGGCAGGATACAAATTTGTTAACTGCATAATAGGTTACTCCTCTTTCAATATTTTAAAATATATAAAATTCATAAAAATACAACGTCAATCCATAAGTCTAAAGACTTAGAAACAATCGTTTAAAAACAAGGCCATTCTCCGTATAACCAAACTTAGAACCGCCATTTGCGTTAAAACCGACGGCGGAAGCGTTGATTTATACGGCGAACGGCCCCTCTTCTTGAAAACGACGCTATATAAACTACTGCAATATCTCGTTCAAAGGTTTTCCGCGAAGAACCGCAGTTTCCTCGGCTCTCTTCAATTCCTTAAGAGCCTTGATCGTACAGTAAACTATATTGATTGCATTGTCAGAACCAAGGGATTTAGTAAGAATATCTTTTATTCCCGCCTGAGTTACTACGGCTCTGACGGCTCCTCCGGCGATAACTCCGGTACCGGGAGCCGCCGGTCTGAGCATAACTCTTGCCGCGCCGAATTTTACGGTTGTTTCATGAGGAATCGTAGTTCCTATAATCGGTATGGAAACTACGTTCTTTTTGGCTTCTTCAGCTCCTTTTCTAATAGCTTCGGGAACTTCGCTGGCTTTGCCTAAACCGGCTCCTACTAAACCATTGCCGTTTCCGACTACTACAAGAGCGCTGAAAGAAAATCTTTTACCGCCTTTAACAACTTTGGCGACCCTATTCAACTTTACTACCGTTTCGGTAAATTCCTTATCTCCAGTTTCTATTCTTGCCATAAATTTCCTCCAAATCAGAATTGAATACCGGCCTCGCGCAGGCTGTCGGCCAAAGCGGCGATTCTTCCATGATATTTATAACCGCCTCTGTCGAAAACCAGTCTGTCCAAACCTTTTTCCTTCATGCGCATAGCAAGAACGGAACCGACTTTTTTTGCTTTTTCCGTCATTGTCAAACCAGTCTCAAAGCCTTTTTCAAGAGAACTTGCGGACAAAAGAGTATGTCCTACGGTATCGTCTACAAGCTGAACGTAAATATGACGAAGACTTCTAAAAACCGAAAGACGAGGAAGCTCGGCATTGCCGCTTAGTTTTTTGCGCAGTCTGGCATGTCTTTTCAACCTTAAAAAATTACGGGAGATTTTATTAATCATAACCGCACATCCTTCTTAAATCTATTTACCGGCCTTACCGGCTTTTCCAAGTTTTTTAATGATAACTTCATCGGAATATCTAAAACCTTTGCCTTTATAAGGCTCCGGCGGTCTCAGCGCTCTAATGTTAGCGGCTATCTGACCAATTTTTTCCTTGTCGATGCCTTTTATTTTAAGCTTTACGACGCCTTTTTCAGTCACGATTTCAAAAGCTACGCCGTCGATTGGAGCGATATCGACGTTATGAGAGAAACCGCATGAAATTTGAATTCCTTTTCCCATAGGAACTATCTTATAACCTACGCCGACAAGATGAAGTTCCTTTTCAAATCCCTGGGAAACTCCCAGAACCATATTATTAATAAGCGTTCTTGTCAAACCATGAAGCGCTCTATGCGCTTTATCGTCGGAAAAACGTTCTACCGTTACTTTTCCGTCTTGACATGTAATTTTTAAATCAGAGCTAAAATTTCTTGAAAGCTCTCCTTTAGGTCCCTTAACAGTTACTAAATTGCCTTCTCCAAGCTTGACGGTTACGCCGGACGGCACTGTGACGGGAGCTTTGCCTATTCTTGACATTTAAAATTCCTCCTTAAACACGCTTCCTTTACCATACATATCCGAGAATTTCTCCGCCGACGCCGTTAAGTTTGGCATTTTTACCTGTCATAACGCCCTTGGATGTCGATATTATAATCACGCCTAAGCCGCCGAGAATACGAGGAATGTCGGCCTTTGACTTATATACTCTCAATCCCGGTTTACTTACTCTTTTTATTCCTGAAATAACTCTTTCTCTTCCGGGACCGTATTTCATTTTTATTCTAATAACACCTTGAGGCGCTCCTTGAGGGTTTATCAGCTGATAATCGGAAATAAATCCCTCTTCCTTCAAAATCGCCGCGATATGCTCCTTTATCTTAGAAGCGGGAATGTCGACCTGTTCATGATAAGCCGTATTCGCGTTTCTTACGCGAGTAAACATATCGGCAATAGGATCTGTCATTGCCATAATAATTTTCCTCCATTGAAATTATAACTTACGCACATCCCAAAAATTAATAATCGGGAGTTCCATGCTATTCCGCTCGTTCTCACGCTAAATCGAGTCTGAAAATCTTTAGGAAAGCACAGAAAAAACAACGCGCCCCACGGTATAAATTTCATTACGCATATCTTTGCAGGGATTAAACCCGATAAAAACCGTCGGGCAATATCCACCGGCGGAAGTAAAAACGCAGAAAACCTGCAAAAAGCGCCGGTTTATCCAGCGCTTAGGATCGCAATTCCGCCGAGTCGCCTGAAACTCTAAAAAGGAGATCAGACGCATGCTTAGCTTTCAAACTTAAACGAACTCTTTTAACAAAGTAAGCGTAAGTTCAAAAAGCCGTAAAAATTGATTCCGGCCAAATAATTTCTAAATTTACCAACTAGATTTAGTGATTCCGGGAATCTCGCCCTTATGAGCAAAATTTCTTAAGCATATTCTGCACATAGAAAATTTTCTCAGATATCCTTTAGGCCTGCCGCAAACCTGACAGCGATTAACTTGCCTTACGGCAAATTTCGGCCGTCTGTTCGCCTTAACGATCATAGATGTTTTGGCCATAAAATCCTCCAAAAATAATAAAAATTAATTTTCTCTTAAAGGACAACCTAAAAGTTTAATAAAATATCTCGCTTCTTCATCAGTCTTAGCGGTAGTTACGATATTTATATCCATACCCCTGACTTTATCTACTTTATCATACTCTATTTCGGGGAAAATAGTTTGTTCTTTAAGACCGAAAGCGTAATTGCCTCTGCCGTCGAAGGATTTTGCAGACAGACCTCTAAAGTCCCTAATTCTAGGTAAGACCACGTTAAAAAGCTTGTCCAGGAAAGCATACATCCTCAGACCTCTCAAGGTCACCTTGCAGCCTACTTTACTTCCGGCGCGAAGCTTAAAAGCGGCAACCGACTTTTTAGCTTTTGTAATAACCGGAGCCTGACCGACAATCTGACTCAAATCTTTAACCGCAGATTCCAAAACCTTAGGATTAGCTAAGGCTTCCCCAAGTCCCATGCTGACGACTACTTTTTCAAGTTTGGGCACCATATTAATATTTTTGTACTGAAATTTCTCCATCATACGCCCTACAATCTCATTGGCGTATTTTTCTTTAAGTCTGTTCATAATAGTCCACCTTCCGACAAGTTTCATTAAAGGAGCCGATAAAAAACCGCTAAACGCCGCAGATTTTTATCAATTAAGAATAACGCCGAACGATTACCGAACATAAAAAAACACACGCGATATAGCTCCAAAAATCGCCCGACCGACGCCGTATAATAAAAATTAAATTCGTCAATTGACAACAATCGAGCTTTCGGCGCTTCGGAAAGCTCCTAATTCGCCGATGCGCCGAAAGCTATATGTCGGCCTTCTCCGGCGCAAAAACGAATCATCCGCCCGCCCGTTATTTTCTCTTTGAATCGTTAGGATTAGTTATTTCTTCCCCGCACTTACTGCACACTCTTATATAACGTTTGGAATAACCGTTTACGTTACTTTCAGGAGCAAGCTGCTTTTTTACTCTTACAGGTCTGTCGCACTTAGCGCATACAAGCATAACTTTACAGGAGCTAATCGGAAGGGTCTTCTCTATAATTCCTCCTTGCGGAAATTGAGGAGGCCTAGGTTTTGTATGACGTTTTACAACGTTGACGCCTTCGACTACGATCTTCCCCTCGCTAGGCAGCGCTTTTATGACTTTACCTCTTTTGTCTTTATCCTTGCCGGAAATAACTAAAACGGTATCGCCTCTTTTAACATGAATTTTAAATGGTTTTTTAATTTTATTCGCCATAATTTTTTCACCTCTGCAAAAGCGCCGAAGCCACGGCGCATTCCTTGACACTCCCCTTATCCTTAAAATAAGATCAGGAGATTCCCGCTTCCTAACCGCGCTTAAGTTATCGACGCTAAACGGGCGGTTTTATAAGCGAGCGTATAGGCTCGGACTTGTCTGCCCTACCGCATAAGGCATTTAAACGCGTCTTGAAAAATCGCAAAACAAATTTTAAATTTTCCGGACGACTTATTATCAACTAAAAATATTAAGACGCAATTTACGTTTAAAGAACTTCGGGAGCGAGAGAACAAATCTTCATAAAATCTTTATCTCTGAGTTCTCTTGCCACGGGGCCAAAAATACGCGTTCCTCTAGGATTTAGCTGATCGTTAATTATAACGGCCGCATTATCGTCAAATCTTAGATAAGAACCGTCGGGACGCCTGATTTTATTTTTAGTGCGAACTACTACGGCTTTCACTACGTCGCCTTTCTTTACGGCGGCTCCGGGAATGGCTTCCTTAACGGAGGCCATTATAATATCTCCTACCTTGGCAAATTTATGATGAAAGCCTCTTTTAACTCTAATACACATAATTTCTTTAGCTCCCGAATTATCGGCAACTTTTAATCTGCTCTGTTGCTGAATCATAGGTTTACTCCTCCACAATCACTAAAGAACAGGGGATTTTTCCCGCAGATATTTGAGTGAATATAATAACATATTCACTCAAATATTGCAAGTCATAATCAGATTTATTTCTGACGTTCAAGAATCTCTACGACTCTCCAGCATTTATCCTTGCTCAAAGGCCTGGTTTCCATGATTTTAACAACATCGCCCTCATGGCAGCCCTGTTCGTCATGAGCTTTAAATTTTGATTTTCTCTTTATAATTTTCTTATATACAGGATGCGCAAATTGACGTTCGCAAAGGACAACAACCGTCTTCATCATTTTATCGCTAATGACCTTGCCAATCCTGACTTTTCTCAAATTTCTTCCTTCAGTCATTTCAATATAACCTTTCCTGGCATATTAATTATTTTTTAGCAAGCTGCTTTTCTTCCAATACGGATTTCATACGAGCGATAAGACGTCTAAGGTTTTTAATCCTTTCATAACCCCCGCGAGCAGTTTCGTTAAGAGATTCTAAAGTACGCATTTTCTCCGGAAATGCATCCGGGAGAATTTTCACTTTGATCTTTGCGTCTTTAAGAGTTTTAAGCATTTGGCGTTTCTTTTCCATCGCCGATTTAATCGCTACAATCTCTTTTATGGAGGCATCTATCTTATTGGAAAGTTCATCTTCAGTCATGCTGCGAAATTGTCTGAAACTATCCGCTATCTCGGCTTCTTTATTTGCCTTGGCCTTTTCCGTTAATACAGTCTTAATACGAGCGATTAAACGCTTATTATATCTAATTTTTGAAAAATCGCCTGTACGAGAAAGCGCGAGCTGAAATCTGATATTAAAAATCTCTTTCTTCAATACGTCGATTTCGTTGTTTAATTCAAGCTCTGTCATTTCGCGAAACTGTTTCAATTTTTCTTTAATTTTCATCAGACTCACCTCCAAACTCCTGACGCTCAAGTATTTTTGTTTTAACAGGAAGCTTATGAGAAGCAAGTCTGAGGGCTTCCACGGCTACGTCCCTTTCAACCCCTCCAAGCTCGAAAAGTATTCTTCCGGGCTTTACGACGGCGACCCAATATTCGGGAGAGCCTTTTCCGGAACCCATACGAGTTTCAGCAGGCTTTTTCGTTATCGCTTTATCAGGGAATATTCTTATCCAAACTTTACCGCCTCTTTTGATATATCTATTTATAGCGATACGAGCGGCTTCAATCTGACGATCCGTAATCCAGCAAGGCTCCAAAGTCTGAAGAGCGAATTCGCCGTGAACTAATTCGCTACCTCTAAACGCCTTCCCTTTCATTCTGCCGCGCTGAACTTTACGATATTTAACTCTTTTTGGCATAAGCAGCATAAACATTAGACTATACCTCCCCGCCGGCGGTTTCGACGGAAACTTCCGCCTGCTTTTCAACCCTGCGAACGGGCAGAACGTCGCCGCGATAAATCCATACTTTTACGCCTATCTGACCATATGTCGTAAAGGCTTCCTTAGTTGCGTAATCAATGTCGGCTCTAAGAGTATGAAGCGGAACTTTTCCTTCGAAAACTCTCTCGCTACGAGCTATTTCAGCTCCTCCAAGACGACCGCTGCATTCTACTTTAATACCGAGAGCTCCGGCCTTCATTGTTCTCTGGAGAGCCTGTTTCATAGCTCTTCTAAAAGCGACTCGCTTTACAAGCTGATCCACGATATTATCAGCGACCAAAGCAGCGTCTAATTCCGCGTTCTTAACTTCCTGAACCGTAACTTTTATAGGCTTGCCTATAAGCTTAGAAATCGATTTCTTTAACTCTTCTATGCCTACGCCCTTTTTGCCTATAACATATCCTGGCTTAGCGGTTTTTACTATTACTTCTATTCTATCCGCTCTTTCTATCTCAACTTTTGAAACAGAGGCGGTTTTAAGTTTATTAAGGACAAATTTACGAATTTTAATATCTTCATGAAGCCATTCAGAATATTTCTTTCTGTCATTAAACCAACGGCTGTCCCATCCTCTGGTAATTTTCAATCTCAGGCCTATCGGATGTATCTTCTGTCCCACTTATTTCACCTCCCCGCTTTCTTTTACTACAAAAGTGATATGGCTGGTTCTTTTGTGAATGCCGCTTGCTCTGCCTTGAGCGCGGGGAATCCATCTCTTCGCCGTAGGACCGCAATCGACCCAAGAGCGGCAGATGAAGAGATTGTCCTCATCCATACCATAATTATTTTTAGCGTTAGATATAGCCGAATACAATACTTTTTCTAAAATGCGCGCCGCGCGCTTAGGAGTAAAACGCAGAATCGTCATAGCTTCGTTGACGCCTTTGCCTCTAACGGCGTCCATTACAAGCCTGAGCTTTCTAGGAGTACTGCGAACATATCTGGCAACGGCTCTTACTTCTCTTGATTCGGTCGCCGCATCATCTGTTTTTTTTCTGTTTCTGTTCATTTCATCCATCCTTTTCAGGTCTTAACGGTCAAACTACTTCACGGAAGTCGTGCGCTCGGCTTTAGATCCATGACCTCTGTAATGACGGGTGACGGCAAATTCGCCAAGTTTGTGACCGACCATTTGATCCGATATATACACTGGAACATGCTTTTTCCCGTCATGTACGGCTATAGTATGCCCTATCATTTCAGGAATAATAGTACAAGCCCGAGCCCAAGTCTTTATAACTTTCTTTTCGCCTTTTTCGTTCAAGGCGCTTATCTTCTTTTCGAGATTCTTGTCCACATAAGGACCTTTTTTTACTGATCTAGACATTTAAAAATC
>CASEKF010000056.1 GCA_949288455.1 uncultured bacterium | reverse complement strand
CATTTATCTTGTTATTTTCTCCGCCTTGTTATTTATAAGTTTCTAGTCGTTCAGCAGAGGCAAAATCTTAATAAAATAATCAAGCGACTCAGGATTCAATAAAGCGTCTCTATTAGAAACTTCCCTTCCGTTTATAATATTAGTTACCGCGCTTTCCACTTTCTTCATATTGAAAGTCATCGGAATATCGGGAGTTTCTAAAATAATATCCGGAACATGGCGAGGAGACGCGTTTGTTCGAAGAACTGATTTTATTTCCTTTTTAAGATTTTCCGTAAGCGAATAGCCTGATTTAAGCTTTACAAAAAGAATTATTCTTTGATCTCCTTTAAAATTTTGCCCAACGGCTAAACTATCCTCTATTTCTTCTAATTTTTCAACTTGATTATAAATTTCAGAAGTTCCAATTCTAACTCCGGAAGGCTTTAAAACAGAATCGGATCTTCCGTAAAAGCTTATGCCTCCGGTGTCAGAATGGAACATTACGTAGTCGCCATGACGCCATACTCCTGGATAAACTGAGAAATAAGCGTTTTTATACTTAGCTCCATCCGGATCATTCCAGAAATATATCGGCATAGAAGGAACAGGAGCTTCGCACACAAGTTCTCCTTGAATGTCTCGCACGGAGTTTCCGGATTCGTCATAAGCTTTGATCTTCATTCCAAGGCCGGCTCCTTGAAGTTCTCCCGAATATACCGGACTTATAGGATTACCTGAAGCGAAACAACCGTTAATATCTGTGCCTCCCGATATAGAATTGAAATGAACGTCCTTTTTTATAGAATTATAAATATAATCGAAACCGTCTAAAGATAAAGCCGAACCTGTCTGGGAAATTTCCCTAAGACAGCTCAAATCGACTTCAGGCTTAAATCCCTGCGCTATCAGGCTATGTATATAACTAGCGCTCAGGCCAAATACCGTAACCTTTTCTTCCTCCAGAATTTTCCAAATAGCAGAAGCGTCGGGCCAAGCCGGATTTCCATCGAACAGAACTAAAGAAGCTCCCGTTCCCAAAGCGGCAAGAGACCAATTCCACATCATCCAACTGCAAGTCGAAATATAAAGGAGGCGATCCGAAGATTTTAAATCGTTATGCAACACAAGTTCTTTCAATTGATTTAACAACAAGCCCGCGGCAGACTGAACCATACATTTAGGCTTCCCGGTAGTTCCGGAAGAAAACATTACGACAAGAGGATGATCTGCCTTTAATCTCTCGAATTTAAATTCATCGATAGAAACGTCTTTAATAAACGTATCCCAACTAATCGATTTATCAAACGTTTTATCTAAATCTCCGGCATAATGGACAACTATGGCTTTTTCCAAAGACGGAATTCCTTCCGTGATTTTTTCCGCATTTTCAAGGACATTGAAAGCTTTCCCTTTATAAAAATAACCGTCTACGGTAATTAAAATCTTAGGGTGTACCTGTCCCAATCTATCTATAGCGGCGGAAGGTCCTATATCCGTAGCGCAGGAACACCATAACGCTCCCATGCTGCTCGCCGCAAGCATTGCGACTACAGTTTCCGGAAGATTAGGCATATACGCGCAAACGGCGTCTCCTGATTTAATTCCATAGCGTTTCAAAGCTTGAGCAAATTTAGCTACCAAAATATAAAGATCATTAAAAGAAAGCTCGCGCCTGCAATGAGACTCTCCTCTAAAAATTATGGCCGTTCTATCTGAATCGCGATATCTAAGAATATTTTCGGCGTAATTAATTTCTGCTCCGGGAAACCATTCGGCTCCGGGAAAAACTGACCAATCCTTAACTACGGAAGCATAATGGCTATATTCTTTAATTTCTAAAAAATGCCACAAAGAGTCCCAAAAATCAGCCGGACAATTAATTGACCAATCGTAAAGCTCCGTATAATTTGACAAATTCAAAGCAAACCTATCGTTTACAAAAGTCATAAACTTAAACATATTAGTATTCTTTATGAATTCGTCTGAAGGCTGCCATAAAAGTTTTCTCATATCCAACTCCTTAAAATAGTAATATTATTATATCGTCTTTTGTAAAAAATCTAAAACAAATTAAGGCTGACGCCTTCATAACAAACTAAACGACAAATTGTAACAAATCCGCCTATCAAGCCGTTCTGCTTATAGAAATTAAAAACGACGCTAATTAGCTTTTACCTGGAGAAAATCAAAATATAAAATTTATATTTTAGAATATATCAGTTTACCTTTAATATATTCCGATTTCATAATAGCTATTTCAGATACTTCAAAAGAAAACTTGCAAGAGAGATCTGCAGTTCGTTGAGGATCGAAATGCAAAGCTTGTCTTACGAGCGTCGCATGCGGAGTATATTTTCTTTCTTCAAAAAGAAAACCAGAATATTTCAGTTCTGCCGCGAGATTTTCATAAACTGCCGACAACATTCTATTAGGTTTAAAACCAACCCATACAATAGAGCTTTCTCTACGTCTAAAACTACCGATAACGTTAAATGTTAATTCAAATTTATCGAATTTAACTTTATCGACGCTTTGTTTTAGATCTAAAATTTTATTTGGCGAAACTTCGCCGAGAAAAATTAGCGTCAAATGTAAATTATCGCGCGACGTAAAATTACCGCCGCATATACATTCTCGGATTTTAATTTGACACTGTTCCAAAAAATCCTTAGTTTTTTCGTCAAAACAAACCGCAGTAAAAAGTCTCATAAAAACAAACTCTTATTCCCTATTCTTATTTTACTTTTAACTTTTCAATTAATTGAGGGATAAATTCAAAAGCGTCCGCAACGATTTTATAATTCGCTATTTCAAAAATAGGAGCCGAAGGATCGGTATTTACGGCAATGATAATTTCAGATTCTTCCATACCCGATAAATGCTGCACCGCTCCTGATATTCCTATCGCAAAATATAATTTTGGCTTAACCGTCGTCCCGGTTTGCCCTACAAGATGGTTGTGAGCTATCCAACCGGAATCCGAAGCTGCCCTTGAAGCCGCCGTAACGCCCCCCAAAGCCTCGGCTAGACGTTCTATAAGCTCAAAACCTTTTTTATTTTTCATTCCTCTTCCGCCGGCTACGACTATATCGTAATCCTTCAAATTTATCTTATCCTCTTCGTCTTTAACAAAACTCAAAACTTCCATATTAGAAAGCAAAAGTTCTGAAGGAACGTCTAAGTTTATAATTTCGCCCGTCTTGAAACTCTCGTCTTCGCGGTAAGCAAAAACCCCGGGACGAACGGTTGCCATCTGAGGCTTCATATTCTCACACACTATAGTGGCCATAAGATTTCCGCTAAAAGCCGGCCTTGTTTGGAGAAGCAGCTTAGTTTCTGTATCCATTTCTAAAGTAACGCAATCTGCTGTCAAACCCGTCTCGAGTTTAACGGCTACTCTAGGAATAAACGCCCGTCCGATAACGGTTGAACCGGCAAGAACGACTGAAGGCTTATATTTTTCTATGGCATAAGCCATAACGGCTGAATACGCGTCGTCTTTATAATCCTTTAATTCAGGGTAATCGACGGCATAAACTATATCGGCTCCTTTAGTTGCAAGTTCTTCGGATATTGAAGAAAGATTATATCCCATAACGAAACAACAAACTTCTTCGTTTACGATAGAGGCAAGCTCTCTAGCTTTGCTTAATAACTCAAATACGAAGCCTGGAATTTTGCCATTTCTCAATTCGGCATATACCCAAATGCCTTTATAATCCGCCGAGTCCTTATCAAAAGTCCTGCGCTCGGAGTTTATTTCTATCGCGCCAAATTTACAAGCTGAAACGCACGAACTGCAATAAACGCATTTATCTAAATCTATAACGGCTTTTTTATTTAATATGGAAACGGCTCCGTATCCGCAGGCTTTAGCGCACATTCCGCAACCCACGCACTTCTCTGCAGTCACTTTTATCGACATAATATCCTCCTATACAACAATCTGTGCCTTTCTTAAGTAGTCGGCTATCTTTTCAGCTTTATCGGCAACGTCCTTACCTTCCACAATTTCATTTTTTACGGTCTCTCTATCAGGGACAAATACTTTTCTAACAGACGTAGGCGAACCTTTCAATCCAATTTTTCCAAAATCGCATTTAATATCCTCAGCAGAAACGATTTTAGGCTCAAAATTAGCCGCTCTAAGCCGACCTTTAATCGATTCGATACGGGGATTATTAAGCTCCTTAGAAACAGTTATAACGACCGGAAGAGAAGTTCTAACCGTCTCTATTCCGTCGTACATAAGTCTAGAAACAGTTATCCTGCCATTAGAAATATCTTTAATCTCAACCGCATTAGCAACTAGAGACATTCCGAGCCATTGAGAAAGTCCTGGGCCTACCTGCGCGGTATCGCCGTCAACGGCAAGTTTTCCGCATAAAACTATATCGGCAGGCGCATACTTTTTTATCGCATGCGCTAGAGCGTAAGACGTAGCTAAAGTATCCGCTCCGGCAAACTCTCTTCCCGAAATCAAAATTCCGTCGTCGACAGTCATTCCAATTGCGGTTTTCAACACGTCCGCAGCCTGTAAAGGCCCCATAGTAAAGGCCGTAACTTTACCGCCGTAAAGTTCTCTTAATTCTAAAGCAGCTTCGAGGGCATGGAGATCATAAGGATTTATAACGGTTCCGGCTCCGGCTCTTATTAAAGTATGCGTCTGAGGATCCATCTTTACATGGGTATTTGCAGGAACCTGTTTTATACAAACGACTATATTCATAACAATAAAACTCCTATTTTTTTGCTGTAGATTCTTTTATAAGCTGAAGAGCTATCTCATTACGGCAAATTTGATTAGTCCCTTCATATATCTGAGTTATTTTTGCGTCTCTCATCATTTTTTCAGCAGGATAATCTTTCATATAACCGCTTCCGCCTAAAATCTGAACCGCGTTTACGGTAGCTCTCATAGCGACGTCTGAACAAAAAGCCTTAGCCATAGCGGATTCTTTCGCAAAATTCTTTTGCTTCTTAGAATCGATCATACGTGCCGTTTGATACAATAAAGCTCTAGCCGCCTCAATTTCCATAGCCATATCAGCAAGCATATGCTGTATAGCCTGAAAAGATGAAATCGGGCTGCCAAATTGTTTTCTTTCTTTAGAAAACGCAAGAGCTTCGTCAAGAGCTCCGGAAGCGATTCCTAAAGCTTGAGCGGCTACTCCGGGACGGGAATTAGCCAAAGTATTCATAGCCACAATAAAACCCATGCCTTCGCGCGCCAAAATTTGACTTTTATGAACTTTGCAATCTTCAAAAATAAGCTCAGTAGTAGAAGAAGCTCGTATACCCATCTTTTCTTCCTTTCTTCCGAAAGAAAAACCCGGAGTTCCTTTGTCGACAAGGAAAGCGGTAGTGCCTCTAGCTCCCTTCGTTTTATCGGTAACGGCTATTACGGTATAAATTCCCGCGACTTCTCCATTAGTTATCCAAGTTTTAGTGCCGTTTAAAACATAAAAATCGCCGTCTTTTACAGCTTTAGTCTGTATACTTCCGGCATCGGATCCGGCATTGGCTTCGGTAAGTCCAAAAGCAGAAAGCAGTTTACCGGAAGCTATATCAGGAAGATATTTGGATTTCTGTTCCTTATTGCCATATAAAAGAAGAGGGAAAGTACCTAAAGCGGTAGCTGCCATAGCTAAAGTGATGCCGCCGCAAATTTTACTCATCTCTTCCACGGCGAGCGAAAGGCCAAAGATCCCCAAATTTAAGCCGCCGTATTCTTCAGGTATATAAATACCGCATAAATCGGCTTTGCCCATCGCTTTTACAATATCCCAAGGGAAAATACCTTTTTCATCATATTCGGCTCTAACAGGCTTTATATATTTCTCCGCTAACTCTCTAGCAGTCTCCGCAACGATTTTCTCTTTATCGCTCAGAAAATATTCCATTTAAATTAAACGCTCCTTCACTTAAATAAAGTCAAATTTTCTTTTCTTTCAGAACGCTCTTTTTTCCTTCGTTTTAGTTTTCTCAATATAAAACATTGCCGCTATAAAAAAAAACTCTGCCGCTATAAAATTATAGCGGCAGAATTAACGTTAATTTATGTTACTATGATTTTCTTGCCCAAGAGCTGGAATAATCTTGACCGGTTATAGCTCTTTTCAAACCTGAATTTTCAGTCAAGTTAAGCTGATAATCTCCGCCCCAATTTATCGAGATATTTTCAACGTCGTCGGTTTTGAACGTAGTGCCTGTTTGAGGATTATAGTTAGGAGATTTATAAATAAGATTTCCGTCTTTATCATATATAGCGAAGTTATTATTTCTGGAAGCGTCTATATTAAGAGTATCTTTGCCTTTGCCGCCGTCATAATTTACGACTCCGCCGCCGCGGCCAAGAGCGTAATTCATAGTATCATTGCCTTTGCCGCCGTCTACCTTAGTAGCCGTAAATCTACGATTTCCGGCGTTAAAGGTTATCGTATCGTTGCCTTTGCCCAACTCCACATTACTAACAGAGGCGTTGCCTCCTACCGTAATATTATCGTTGCCTTTGCCGGCGTTTAAGTTCTGAACATGAGCATTTCCGCTAATATTGACGCTATCATTGCCTTTACCGGCGTCAAGATCTTGAACGTAAGAACGACCGCCTACGTTTATCTTATCTTTGCCTTTGCCGGTATCAAGATCTCTAACGTAAGAATTTCCATACACATCTACGGAATCATTGCCGCGTCCAGCGTTTATCCTATCTACATAAGAATTGAATAAATCTATATTGTCACTTCCCCAACCGGATTTAATATACTGAGCATAAGAATTGTCAAGAGAGATATGATCTTTGCCCCAACCGCCGCTTATTTTATTGGCGCTGGAATGATTTAAAAAGATATTATCGCTGCCCCAACCGCCGCTTATCTTATTGGCATGCGAATAATTAAGACCGATATTATCTTTGCCCCAACCGCCGCTTATATAGTTAACGTAAGAGTTATTAATCCGCATAAAATCGCTGCCGGGTCCGCCATATACCGAGCCTACGCGAGAACCGTTTATACCTATTCTATCGTTGCCTAAACCGCCGTCAAGCATACCTAAAGTAGAATTTGTAATGCCGATATTATCGCTGCCCCAACCGGCAAACAATTTATAAGCGGAAGAATTATTCAAACCTAAATTATCGCTGCCAATAGTACCGTACAAGCCTGTAGAATTACTTGGATTATAATAATATGAAGGAGTCGAAGGAGCGTAACTGCCATAATTGCCGTAATTAGGATATTGAGGAAGAGAACCGGCATAATTAAGACCTGACATTGAATCCTGTCCCATTTGTCCCATCTGCATCATCTGCATCATCTGCATCATCTGCATCATCTGCATCATCATCTGCATCATCTGCTGCATCATACCGAACATATTATTACCATAAAAAGGAGACATCTGACCCAAAGCTGAGTAAGGAGACATTCCGCCAAATCCTCCTAATCCTTGAAGAGGAGAACCCATTAAAGCAGAAGCTCCTGAAAAAAGGCCAAAAACTCCGCCAAAATTAATATTAATATTAAAATTGGCTCCGATAGAGTTAATGCCATTAAAAGGAAGAGAAGTATTCATTAAAATTAACCTCCTAAAACATTTATAAATGAATTTATTCTTTTATCACTTCAATAAGAAATTTCGTCAAGTAAATTAACAAAAAATTAACAATTAAACATATTTCATAAATAACCGGTAAAAGATACTCACTGTATTTTATTCTGTCATATGATACGTTAAATGTAGATTGAAAGCCGAAAGCTACTTAAATTTAAGAAGGAAAATAACGATTTATATTTGAAAACTAATTAAAAATACAACTGAGTTAAACGGAGGAAAACTTATGGATAATCATAAATGTCTAATTTTAACTTCTATTGACAATTTTATAGAGACTCAAGATCCCGAACCGTTTAAAGAAGCTATAAAAGAAACCAAAGGCAACGTCGCGTCATTAAAGACGGAATTTTTAGACAACTTACAATATCAGCCTAACAATGCCGTTTTAAACTCACGGGAACAAATAAATTTTGTCCTTTATTTATATGAAATCTATGAAAAATATCTGAATGAAATGGAGGCTGCGGCGGAAAATAAAGAACCTTCCAAAGAGCGCCTTAGCGAAATATCCCTAGAACTCAACGCTCTTATCAACGATTTAAATTATGCTGCCGTAGCGGCCAGAGAAAAAATTATAAGCGGCTGGGGACCAACCGGAGATTCTTCAATGAATCTAATATATGCCATAGCCCATAAAGCTCTAAACTCAGAGTCTGCGACTGACGAACTTAAAGAAACTATTCAAACGCAAACAAAATTATTAGAGCCATTTATAAATCTCGAACTTCCGGACGATGTCGCCAATATAATAAAAGCGTTAAAATTATGGCATAGCAAATTTTACTATTATATAAAACAAAATGAAGATATTGAACATGGACAAATCCCTAAATTTATAAAAGACTTAGACGGATTCATTAAACTTTATAACGCTCTTGATATCTTTAAAATCGTAGAAAAAGCCTCCGGAGCCAACTCTATTCTTCCAATGACCGACGTAATCAATGAATTCGCGTCCTTTTACGAATCCGAACTTATAGAAAAGGAAATATTAGTCGACTTGCTGGATCTTTTCTACAATATGATCCTTAAAATAAAAGAATCGGTGCCGACTACAGAAAGATACGAGGATATGGCGGAAAATGAAAATGGAAACGAGAACATTTTAGACAACGACAACGAAAGCGAAGCCATGGCAGAAAACGACACTATGGCAAAAAGCGAAAACGGGAACGAAATCATTGCGGAAAATAGAAACGAGAACAACTATTCCGCTCTAACGGCAGAGTTGGATAATATTAACGAAGAAATTCAAAAATGTATCGATTTCCTATACGAAGAATCTGCTTCTAATTTGGACGCAGATTCTTGCGGCGAGGAATTACAGGAGAACAACGCCTCGTCATACGACGCAAAAAATTCTGATACTAAGCGAAAAGGCATAAAAACATACATAGAAAAAATAACGTCGGCAGCGGAAAAATTTAAAGACGAAATTAAAAAACTTGAAGATATTGCAGATAAACATGGCAAAATCCCATGTTTTAAATGCATGCATTATAATCCTCCGGGAAAAGTGTGTCAAAAATGCGGAGCTCTTCTTCCGTATATTTCTGAAACAGAAGCGGAAAGATCCATAGATATAAAAGACGAAACCGAACAAGAAGACAAACCTGTCCTAACTTCAAATATTAATAAACTTTTCACCGCTATCGATCAAACGATCGCAAATAAAGAGCTGATCTCCAATTTGGAAAATGAAATCGCAATTTTTGAAAATCTTGTTATAGAAGCGGAAAAAGCTTTTCTCGAAACAAATCAAGATGAGATACCAAACCCCAAAATCATTGAAAAATATAAATCCGGACTCGAGAATATGATACAAGGATTAGAAAAAATTAAATTTTTCGTTCAATCTCAAGACATTCCGACGGCAGAACTGGGCAAAAGTATCATTTTAGACGGTTTGCTTGATTTGCAGCAAATGCAAAAAATGATACAAAATCATATTTAGCAATAATTACATTCAGTTTAACGCAATATTTAAGTTTTCTCGCCTAGTTTCAATTTTATCCATAAAAACAAGATCGGCTCCACACTTAAAAATAAAAAACATCGCGGTAGACTACGCGATGTTTTTTATTTTTAAAGGGCACAAAACTTAACATTTTAACAGAAATTTAAAATATTCTGATTTTTGACTATACAACTACGATCTGCCGCTTATTTCTTAAGTTTTGTTGTCTAAAAACCAAAGGTTAAAACGTAAAACCTTACAAAGCGAAAATAGCTAAGACTTACCAATGCGTTCAGCCATTTTTTCAGCTACAAAAGAAGCTACGTGACTTGGAAGAGAATTTCGCCCGAATCCGGCGTCATATCCCAATTCCCCGGCCAAAGCGTTACTAATTCTCGGACCTCCGACTACCAAAACGAATCTATTTCTTAAACCTTCAGCCTCAAGCATATCTATTAATTTTGTCAAGTGGAGAATATGTATATCTTTCTGGGTCACTATAGTCGAAACGAGAATAGCGTCCGCATTAAAGGCTACCGCTCGTTCTATTAAACTTTCACATTTAACCTGAGCTCCCATATTTACCACTTCAAAATTTTCATATCTTTCAAGACCGTAATCTCCCGCATATCCTTTCATATTTAAAATCGCGTCTATACCTACGGTATGAGCGTCTGTCTCAATACAAGCTCCTACGACTCGCAAAGGTCTTCCTATTTTATCCTTTATAAAAGCGTCTATCTCATGCATATCCGTTAATTTAGAAACGACTCGAGAATCTTTAATCTCATCCATATCGATATCGAATCGGCATTTGCCGTATACGACGAAAAACGTAAAACCTGGCGCAATTTCTTCCTCATGAGCTACGTAAGGTTCTTCCAAGCCTAACTTTTCAGCTAGAACGGCCGCGGCTTGAGACGACTTTCCGTCTTTTTTTATAGGTAACGTAAACGACATTTGTACCATACCGTCTCCTATAGTATCTCCAAAAGGTCTTACATTCAGCATTTTAATCCTCCTCTAAATCTTCGAATCAATTTTTAGCGTTAAATCGCTTCGGAAACAGGTTCTATTTTGAGCGGAGGCGGATATGCGTTTTGCTGAGAAAAAATATAGTCGAAAGGATTATAATAAGAAAGACCTTTATCGAATACGTCATCTTTCCCTTTTCCGCCGTCTTTACTTCTTTTAATGCCGGCAAAAAAACCTTGATTCAAAGCCTCAAACAA
>CASEKF010000055.1 GCA_949288455.1 uncultured bacterium | reverse complement strand
GGCAAATTAAATACCGAACTCGTAGTAGACGAAAATGGTAAGAAGATTTTGTTAAATCTTCCCGCAACGCATTTGAAAATAAGAGAAAATTCAACTTTGCCTTCTGATTTGCCGGTCGTCTCTTTATCTTCCGATACTTCCGTTTCTTCTTCATCCGAGTCTTCTTCTTCTTCATCCGTCTCCGATTTGCCGGTCGTCTCTTTATCTTCCGATACTTCCTTTGAGACTTTTTCTTCCGTTTCCGGCCTTCTTAAAGCTCATCCTTCTTTATCTGACGAATCTGTTTCGGACGATTCTTTGTCTGAAGACGCTAACTTGCCTTCGTTATCTGATTCTGTCGATTCTTCTTCCGGCGGGACTTTTTCTTCCGTTTCCGGTCTTCTTAAAGCTTATTCGTCTTCGTCTGAGAAGCCTTCTCTTTATAAATCTTTATTTTCTCATGATTCGTCTGATCTTGTCGGCGGAGATGAAAAAAGCTCGGTTGAGCCGCTGTTTGACGATTCTGAAGAAGAATTTGACTTTTTAGACGAAGATGCCGTTTCTATGGAAGTCTCCGAAGAAGTTCTTCCTGACGTTCAGAGTATAGTGGTCGATATGAAGCCCCCTGTTTCTAATAAAGATATTGAATTGTTTCATAAGATATTTAAAGGCGTTGATTCTTCCGAAAGCGGCGAAGAGAAAAATAGTTTAGATATTAAGGATAATATTTCCAATGAAGAAAAAACGGTACAAGACAAGAGTATCGATCAAGTAGATGACGTTGAAGTTTCTTCTCTTACCGCTGAATTTTTGGACGTTGACGACGCCGAGTTATCTATTAGCGACTTTGACGTGGAGAATGTAGAAGAAGTTCTTCCTGATTTAGATAACGTTGATAACCTGACTTTTTAAAATTTAATTTGCATATTTTTCGGTTTGGAACGTGATTATAGATATTATAAAAGAAGCCGAAACTTTATAAAAAGTTTCGGCTTTAAAAATGCGGAAGGCGGGATTTGAACCCGCACATCCTTAAGGACACCAGACCCTGAACCTGGCGCGTCTGCCATTCCGCCACTTCCGCTTGAAGCGAAAATTATTTTATCACATTTGTTTGTTTTTGTCTATATATTTTTATATGAAATTTTTTATGTATTTTATTATCTCGCGCTTTTTTATATCGATATATTGTTCTCTTTCTTCGTTTGTTTTAAATTTTTTATTTGTAGTTTTCCAGGATTTATTGCTTCTGGTAAGTTTATTAAAGGTTTTAGAACTCGTATATATAGACGGAATAAGCGATTTAGCTAAAAATTGTTTTTTTTGTTTTTCTTTATTTTTTAGAAAAATTCGCGCCGTTATAGCGTCGTTTTCCATGAGGTTCCATACTTTTTGCGCGTCGTCGTAAGTCCAAATCATGCGATATTCTCCGTTGTGTTATTTTTATGTAAATTTATAGCCAACTCTATCGCCTGCTCCGGATTTATTGCGCCTTGTCCTTGAGAGTATAAATCGGCTCCGTCGACGTTCGTAGCCGTTTTTGATATTATCGCTTTTATTTGTTCGTTAGTCAGATCGGGATTTGCTTGCAGCATAAGGGCGCAAAGACCTGAAACTATAGGAGTTGCCAGCGAGGAGCCGGATTGCGCCACATATGGGTTATGTTGGTTTTTAACGTCCATTATGGAGCCTTCGGCAAGAGTAGAAATAAGATTAATGCCCGGAGCCAAAACGTCCGGTTTTGCAAAACCGTCGATTGAAGGGCCTCTGCTTGAATTTTCCGCAACTTTATCGTCGGATTTTGAAATGGTTTGCCTGTCGTCTAGAGAACCTACGGTGATTACTTTTTGAGATGTGCCCGGAGTGCTTATTGTCGATTCTCCCGGGCCTTCGTTGCCGGCGGCTACTACTACCGTAATGCCGGCTTCCACGGCTTTTTCAGCGGCTTGAACCCAGGGATCTTTACTGGAGCTTCTTATCGCAAAATCTCCTAAAGATATATTGATAACTTTTATATTATGTTTGTCTTTGTTCTCAATAGCCCACTGCAAAGCCAGTATTCCTTCGGAAACGGTTTTGACTCTGGCTCCTATCAGGTCTACGTCGGGAGCTACTCCTTTAATTAATCCGTTGGATTTTGTTCCATTGCCGGCCAATAATCCGGTAACGAGGGTTCCATGACCTAATTTGTCAATGGGAGTTTGCGAATTGTCTTTCGTAAAATCTTTCCATACCGATATATTGTCTTTTAAGTCAGGATGTTCGGCTATGCCTGAGTCTATAACGCATACTCCGACTCCTTTCCCCGTTATGCCTTTTTCATGTAACTTATCTATTCCTAGCGAGTCAATAAAGGCATTATGCATCTTTATGGACGAGCTATCGCTTGGAAGAGAATTAATTTCTCCTCGGTTTTTAAGTTTGTTTAACGCCGTTTCGGCAAAGTATATTTCATTTTTCTTAGTCGCGTCTTTCGCGTCGGGATTTGATATTATGTGAGACGACGAAGGATAGCGGTAAAGATTGGGAATAGTTAAAGCCTCTTCTTTAACCGTTATATCGGAAGAAACGGAATTTGCGAAAGATTTCAAGTTGGCGCGAGGCAAATCGATAATCATGCCTCCTATAGATGTCAGTTCCTTACGGATTTGGCCGCCATATTCTTTGAGAGCTTTTTCCGTTTCCGTTTTATGTTTAGACGTCCCGGTAAGAATCAATGTTATCGAGTTGTCTTGTTCCGTAATTTCAGACGAATGAGAAAAAGCGTCGCAGGCAGTTTCTTTATTATAGGCGTCTGAAATTTGGCTTCGTTTAAGAGGAATCTCAAAAGACTTTATATAATTTTGTCCTCCGTTAATTCGCGCTATACCCATAATATTTAACCCCTGAGATAAAATTTTGTTTTGCTTATACGCGACGTTGATAATCGTATTGTATTAGGCATTTTCATAATAACATATTTTTTTTGTTAACACAATAAGAATAATGTTACAAAGCTGTAAAAACTAATTGCGTCTTGAGATAGCTCCATTTTTAAGAAAAATATAATAAACGGTTTTATTTTTATTTTTATCTATATAGTCCAGCGGAGTTTTGCCATAGTCGTCTAAGACGTTTATGGGAGATTTTGCTTCTAGCAGCAGTTCCAGTACTTTTACTCCGGAGTCGTCCCTTACGTAGTGAATAGGTATTCTCCCTTTAGCGTCTTTTACCGAAAGAAATTCCGGATTTTTTTCCAGAATTCTTCTTATTCTATTTGCGTCTTGTCTTATCACGGCTCTATGCAGTTCGTAGTCGGATTTGTCGACCGAGATAAAAATGTTTATAGTTAACAAACTTAAAAGAATAGTTAGAGCGAGAAAACAGAAATAATCTTTTTGAGAGATTTTGTAATCCGAGCGATTTTTAATAGAGGCGTATAGAGCGATATTGCTTCGTACAAATTTCAACGGTAAGACCGCGTCGAGTTCGCTTTTTGTATGCGGTTGTATTTTAAATTTTACGCCGCTTTTTTGAAGGATCTTTTTTAAATGAGCAGTTTCCGCTTTAGTTATATCAGAGGCTATCGCGATTTGTTTTGTCTTTGTCGTTTTGGAAGATGAATATGGATCATTTTTAGTCGAATTATCGATTTTTTTTAAAAAGGGAGGCAGGTTTTTTAATTTTTTTGTGTTTGCGACTATTATGTCATAAGTTTGCTTATCTTGTTCTTTCATAGTATGTTATAAGATAAAAGACGCCGTTTCGGAAGCGTTGAGAAACAAACGAGCTTTTCCCGCAAAATCCCTGCAAAAACTCTCGATAGTTATTTTATCGATTTTATGTGACGGAGCGTATATTATTCCGGCCATGTTTTTTGTGTTTAGCGTTATTTTGCCGTCCATGGAGTCCTTAATAGGACTTCCCAGCGGTTTATTGTCTTTTGACCTAATCGTTATAAGTCCGTTGAGATCTAATATTTGTCCGGATTTGTTAAAAACGTAATTTTCTCCAGGAAGCCCCAAAGAAATGTCTATAGCCCAGGAGAGAGAATCTAGATCCAACAGAGAAATAGGCAGACCCCATAGAAGGGAAAAGTAATTAGTTAAATCCACCGCGTTATTTATAAACGGGAAAGCGTTGTCTTTAGCCGTTTTTATAAGATATTCGCTCGCAGGTTTATTTCTGCCGTTTGGACTGAAACCGCCCTTTTTGATCATTTGTCTGACCGAACGTAAAAGTTCCTGGTCAGGCAGCTGTCCGCCTTGTCTCAATTCTATGAGATCTCGCATTTCTTTTAATTGATTTTCTTCCGTCCGTTTTACTTCTACGTTTATAATCGCTACTATTCCGGCCGTTAAACCGTTTTCTTCGCATCTATTTTCAGCTAGCACCATAATTATTCTAATTTGAGTTTTTTAATTGGAATAAAAATATTTCTTTTAACAGCTCAAATAATTTGTTATCGTCGCGTTTTTTAGCTCCCTTTGTAAGTTGAGTATATCGGCTTATATAGGCCATCGGTATTTCGTAGTTCGGAAGGCGATTTTGATAACAGAAATGCTCTAAAACAAGTCTTGTTAAACGGCTGTTGCCGTCTACGAAAGGATGAATGTGCTGCACTTCGTTGTGAAGAAAAGCTCCGAATTTGATTACGTCCGGAAGTCCTTTGAATTTCTTTTTGTCTTTATTGTATTTGTCGATCAGATTGTCAAGGGCTTGGCGTATTCTTCGGTGATCGCAAATTTTAAAGTTTGGATTGCCAGTTATTTTAACCGGCTCTGTTCTTAATATGCCGCCTATGGACGGATCGTCCATTAATATTTTATGGTATTCCATGATTAAGTCCACGGAGAGCGGAACGCCTTTTGCCACTTGAGTTTTCATGTACTCTTGAGCTTTGGCTAAATTATCCTTAAACGTTTTATTAATTGAATCGGGATTTCTGGTTTCAAGAAGTTTTTTTATATTCTGCTGAAAATCGGTTAGCGATAGCTTAACGCCTTTGACAGGATCGTCTTGCGTGATATATTTTACTTCTTTAGGCTCTGGGATGATTTTACCGCCGAATTTTGAGTTCATCTGTCTTTTCATCATTTCTTCCATAAGAAGAGATTCGACGGAGACGGGTTTAAGTTTTTTATTCTCTTTAGCCGGTTGTCTGCCGTTGAGCTGAAGAATAAGATCAAAGAAGCTGTTTTTGATGATCTTCGCTCTGAAAGGAGATTCTTGATATATTAGCAAAAACCCGTCTTTTTTTAATATAGAGAGATTAGCCGTCTTAACTTCGTCTTTTTGCTGAAGGGACGAATACGTAAAAAAGTTTTGATTATATGTTTCTTCAAGAAACAGCTGCATTGAGCTTGAAGTATAATTATTATAGTTAATATTATACGTCAATGCGAAAGATAATAAATCAAAAAGCAGATTAGCCGCGTCGCTTTTTTCAGGCATTTTCAGCATGTTTCCGTTGCGCTCGATCAGTTTGTTGTTTACAAGTATTCCAACTTCCTGAGGAAATTGTATATATTTGTCTATATCGACTGCTTTCTGAGCTTCTTCCGCGTTGATTTCGCCGTTAGCTGCCACTAATAAGAATATATCGTATCTTGTTCCCGGCATTATTATTTGCTCCTTATGAAAAATTAAATTTGCTTATGCGGCTTTAAAAGATTGACGTTTGATTTGAGTTTTGCTAATAATCTTGTCGATTTATAATTACAAAATTCTTTGTTAACGTATATATTCCTTTTATTAGCGAATTATCTGTCCTTTAATATTAAAATATTATAGCGTAAACTCGTTTCGGTAATGTTTCAAATTTGACGTTTATAGTTTATTGGACTTTGTTTAAATATATACTATCGATTAATAACGCAAAATTTTGAATGGAGCTTAGCTAAAAAAGGTTTTTATTTAATTTGCAGAATATTGCATTAATAATTTATGTCGTTTAAAGAGGTTTTTTATGCAGGAGTTTGACGTAAGAACTTTTTTAAGGGAATATTTTGAGAAAAACGACGATGCGTTTATGAATCGACTTGACGAAGTCATCGGCTCTTCGGAAGATCCCGTGGAAATATCGGCTCTTGCGGATTGGGTTTTCAGAAATTATATTGTCGAAGCTTTTTCCGAGGCTTTGGAAGAAAATAATCGTAATATTTATCAGAATATGGAGAGAATGATAAGAGAATCAGTTCTATCTGACGGAGCGAGTATAAACGACAAAGATAAAAAATTTTCGTTTCCGTCTCCTCCTGTAGTAGAGATAAAATCTTCTAAGTCGGTTTTTAACTCTTCGTCCTATATAACTCAGAAATTGCCGGAATTGCCTCAGAGTTTGAAAGATAGATTAGATTTGTGATATAGCCGTTATTTTGGATAAAATTTGGAGGTGATTTAATGAAAGGCCGTTTTTTATTATCTTTTTGTATAACTTTATTTTTTTTAATTTGTTTTTCTCCGTCGTACGCTGAACTGGAGATATCTGAAGCAAACGTTAATTTTGGTCTTCTCACTAGACCTAAGTCGAAAACGGTAACTATTGAAGTTGTCAATAATTCCAATTCTCCTTTTTTAGGAGCGGTTAATTCTAATAGTAAGTGGATATCTATTTCGCCAATGGAGC
The DNA here is from genome assembly GCA_949288455.1 of uncultured bacterium. Lineage (GTDB taxonomy): Bacteria > Vulcanimicrobiota > CADAWZ01 > CADAWZ01 > CADAWZ01 > CASEKF01. The sequence continues at coordinate 3,692 of CASEKF010000055.1, read as the reverse complement.
TGGCTCTTTCTCCAAAGCAGAAATGCGAAATATGTTTTACCGTAGATTCCTCTTCGCTTGCTCCCGGAGAGTATAAAGGAGAAGTAAGTTTCGCGGCTCATATAGGTTCTGAAAGCAAAACGATTACGGCTTTATGCACCGTTATTGAGGGAAGAAACGACCCGTATCTAAAAGTTGACATAGATAATGTTGATTTGAAGGAAATTGAGAGAGGCACAAATCCTCTTGACAAATTTACGGTTGAGAATATTGGATCCGGTACGCTAGATATATCTTTGGAGTTTCCTTCTTGGCTGATAACCGAGAAAACCTTGACGCTGTCCTCCGGGCAGAAAGTCCCTTTGTTCTTTAGAGTTATTACAAAAGATTTGCTTCCGGATACTTATACGGGAGATATTCTTTTAAAGAGCAACGGAGGAACGATTAAGATTCCTATATCTTTTAAGGTGAAACCTAGAAAAGACGATCCTATTATAGTTACTTCTACAAGCGTCGATTTGGGCACGGTTAAACAGGGTAAAAGAGCTAGAGGCAAATTTAAGGTTTCAAATTCTGGACAAAAGTCGTTCAACGCCGTTTTGACATATCCGGATTATGTAATAGATCCGGTAGAGGAACTCTTAGAGGTAACTAAAGAACGCAATATTCTTCTTGTCGTAGATACTAAGAAACTTCCTTTGGGAGTTACTTCCGGAGTTATAAGACTTACGTCGGAGTATGGAATCGCGGATATTCCCTTTAAGGTCAACGTGAGAAAATAATTATGTTTTTGCTCTGGATAAAATCTTGACTATCACCGGTACGGTGATAAACTGAAAAAGGATTCCGGGCATACAAACTAAGAAAGAAGCCGCTATAAACGTTTCTAATCCGTAAGCGACTCCGGAATTTAGCAGCGTCAGATATTTTATCGTTCCGTATATTATCCTTCCTGAGATCATAGCCGCAATCAAAGCGAACGCGGCTAATTTTGTTCTTTTATATACGTAACCGCTGACGAACCCGTATGCCGCTAGTTCCGCGCACATTGCGACGCCTTCCGGATAAGGAACCGGAGCCCCGGTTATAACTGACGATATCGCTACGGTTATTATACCCGCGTAAAATCCGTAGATCCCTCCGCAAGTCATTCCGCATATGAAAATTGGTATATGCATCGGAAGAAAGATTTTGCCGCTTATGGATAGTAAATGAAAAATTTGCGGAAGAATAATCCCAATAGCGATAAATATTCCGGTCGATATTATTTTTTTTAATTTTGAAGTCATTTAAAAAATATAAAAATATGGTCTTGTGTTATAAACGGTATTTTAATATCGCGGTAATCACTGCGGCGGCCGTTTCCGTTCTCAGTATTCTGTCTCCGAGAGAAAATGTTACGGCTCCGAAGTCCGTCGCATACTTAAGCTCTTCGGGAGAAAATCCGCCTTCCGGACCTATAAATAAATTTATCTCGTTATTTATTTTGAGTTTCTCTCTGGAATCGTTCAAATTTAACGGGGTCGCCGGATCCGCTAAAACTATGAGTCCTCGTTTTGACGCTTCTTTTATCGCGTCTGAAAAAGTCATTTTGTTTTCTATCGCCGGACTTACCGTTCCCGAACTTTGTCGCGTGGCCTGATTGACGATCGACGACCATCTTGTAAGCCTGGAAGATCCTAAATTAATATTTAGAGACCTTTGAGCTTGTATCGGAATAATTTTGTTAGCTCCTATTTCGCTAGCTTTTTCCAGCGCGTATTCGAATCTGGAAATTTTGATAAGACTTAAATACAGGTTTATTATTTTTCCGGTATTATTCTTTGAATATCTCCTTAAGATAATCGCTTCAAAGCATTTCTTTTCTATATTGGTAATTTCGGCGTCGTATTCGTTTCCGGCTCCGTCAGTAGCCGAGAATTTATCGCCTACGGAAAGCCTTAATACCGATATTAGATGCTTCATTGCTTCTTCTCCGGCTTTTATTTTATTGCCGAGAATGTCCGAAGGGTTTATAAAGATCCTGCGCATTTTATTTTTTCGGCGGCGAAAGCTATCCATAGACCTTCCCGCTTGATTTCAAGTAATTTTAAAAAGCCGCTTTGGTTTATCGCCGTTTCTATTTCTTGAGTTTGATCTGAGGTTATTCCGGAGCCTATGAATATTCCTTCCTTATTTAAAAAAGGCAAGCCGTCTCGTATGAGCGATATTACTTGACACAAAAATAAATTTGCCGCCGCTATATCGAATGTTCCTTCTACGTCCTTCTGAGCGTCTCCAATAATTATATTTATTTTATCTGACAATCTCATCTTTTTTATATTTTCGGACGCTTCCGCAGCGGCTTCGGGATCATTGTCTATGCCTACCGTTCTGTTCGCGCCAAGCAAAGCTCCGGTCATTGATAGAATTGCGGAACCGGTTCCTAAATCTATCATATTCCAGCCTTTTTTTATGTATTTTTGAATTAGCTCTATACAAAGAGACGTAGTTGCATGTTCGCCTGTCCCGAAAGCCATTCCGGGCTCTATTGATATAATATGTTCGTCCGGTTTGGACGTTGGATGTTCCCATGGCGGCGTTACTATAATTTTGCCTATCTTTTTAGGCTTAAAATTTTTTTTCCAACCGTTTTCCCAGTCTTCTCCTTTTAAAACGGAACGATTTATTTTGACGTTAGGAATTTCTTTAAGTCTTTCGATTGCCGAATTAAATTTTTCTTCGCCGCAAGTATCTTGCGTGAAATAAAAAATAATTTCAACGGTTCCATTTTTTCCGGTTTCTTCCCATCCGTTTATTTGGCTGAGAGTTAAGGCCGCTTCTATCGCTTCGATATTTTTTTCGGCCGCCGTTATAGTCGCTTTGTTATAATCCATATCTTTTTCCTTAAATTGTATTGGAGGCAAAGTTATTAGCGGTGAATTTATTATCCATTGAAACGAACGTTGCGTATTGATTTAGAAATACTAAATTTACTGTGGCGACAGGTCCGTTTCTGTGTTTCGCTATTATTATTTCGCTGACTTTATTATCTTCTTTTTTGGTGTAGTAACTATCTCTATAAATAAAACAAACGAGATCCGCGTCTTGCTCTATACCTCCGGAGTCCCTTAAATCCGACAACATTGGGCGTTTGTCCGTGCGGCTTTCTACGGCTCTGTTCAGCTGCGCCAAAGCTATCACCGGAATATTAAGCTCTTTTGACAGAGCTTTGAGCTGTCTGGAAATATCAGATACTTCTTTATTTACGTCTCCTTTAAATATAGGATTGCCTTTCATAAGCTGAAGATAATCTATTATGATTATTCCTATGTTATGTTTACTTTTCATTCGCCTGGCTTTAGAGCGAATTTCCATAACGGATAAGTTGCTCGAATCGTCTATATATATAGGCGCGTCTGATAGAGCGTTAATAGCCGTGGTTAGTCGAGACCAGTCCGTTTCCTGAAGATGACCTGTCTTTAGCCTTTTGCCGTCTATTCTCGCTTGGGAACATAGAAATCTTTGCGCGAGTTCTTCTTTAGGCATTTCAAGGCTGAAGATTCCTACCGGAATTCTTTCCCGTATGGCCATATTTTGAGCCATATTTAAACATAACGCCGTTTTGCCCATACTAGGACGAGCAGCGACAATTATGAGATTACCGTTTTGAAATCCTGCCGTTAGGTAATCTAAATCCGGAAAACCTGACGGAACGCCTGTGACATGAGCCT
>CASEKF010000054.1 GCA_949288455.1 uncultured bacterium | reverse complement strand
AAGAAGCAAGAAAGAAAGCGGAAGAAGAAGCAAGAAAGAAAGCGGCGGAAGAAGCAAGAAAGAAAGCGGAAGAAGAAGCAAGAAAGAAAGCGGAAGAAGAAGCAAAAAAGAAAGCGGAAGAAGAAGCAAAAAAGAAAGCGGAAGAAGAAGCAAGAAAGAAAGCGGAAGAAGAAGCAAGAAAGAAAGCGGCGGAAGAAGCAAGAAAGAAAGCGGAAGAAGAAGCAAGAAAGAAAGCGGAAGAAGAAGCGTCGCCTTTTATAGTTTCTAATATAAATATTTGTTTAAAAAGAATATTTCCTAATATAGCAGATACTTCGGATGTAGAATCTATAAAATATAAATTGGACTCAGGAGACGTATTGGAAATTTTAAATTCTAACGACGTAATAATAATTGAAAGCGGAAGTCTTTCGTTTTCCGCTACTCCTGAAATAGAATTAATCCAAGGCAACATAGCGGGAAATAAAATCTACTCTATTTTAGGCGGCAGCGAAACTCCAAAGCTTCGGGTAAACGAGGCTTCCGTCGTTTATATTGTTAATCTCAACAAAATTTCGGATCTGATTTCCATCGAACAATTAAACAAAGAACAGGAAAAGATAATTCTTACAAAACTAATGCATGTTACGCATTCGAACGCAATATCGTCTATAAATTTTCAAAACTTACTATCCGATATGTATTCAAGATTTAAAGTGAACTTCTAAATATGTCTAAAACAAAACGTTCTATCTTACTTATGGTCATAACGACTATAATTATAGGCTTTGCTCAAATATTATACAAAAAAGGCGCTCCGGCCTTGGAAATGAATCTTGCCGCGATAGCCTCAAACTTCTATGTTTTGTTAGGATTAATTCTGTATATTATAAGTTCTATTCTAATGACTACGTCTATGAAAGATAACGATTTATCTACTATATATCCTCTGCTGTCTCTTTCTTATATATGGGTGAACTTATTCGCTTCTTATTTTTTACAGGAAACTATACATATTTACAAATGGATAGCTACAGTTTTGATAATTACCGGAGTAACAATTATAGGATATGGAACGGAGACTCAAAATAAATGACGTATCTCTACGCCGTACTTTTAGTAATTCTTAGCACAATGATAAGCGCTTGGGGATCGTTACTTTTTAAATACGCTTCGTTAGACGGTAAAGGTTCCGGACTAGGATTATTTCTTAATATTAAATTTTGGATGGGAGGCTTTTGTTTTTTTATTTCGACAATACCTTTCTTAATCGCGGTAAAAAGCGCCGATATAACGGTTCTATATCCATTCGTTTCGTTAAGTTATATATGGACTATAATACTTGCCAAAATTTTTTTGAAAGAAAAAATAAATAGAAATAAAATAATAGGGATAATATTTATCATAGCCGGAGTAGCTTTAATCGGAACTGCGCATTCATAATAGAGAATATCAGTAAAGGAAAGAGCTATTGGAATGACGACAAACAAAAAATACAACTTTAACTACATATTTTTTATGTTTACGGCAAGCGTTATTTTCGCGTTGACTTTATATGCGTCGATATACGGAAGAGAAACGATAACCAACGAAAACATAAAAGCTTTGAAACGGACAACATATAGCGATACAAACTCTAAAGTTATAACAAATAAAGACGTAGAACGATTAAAACAAAAAGCAAAAACGATTAATTTTCCATCCTCTTCTCTTAAAAAGAAAAAAGAAAGCTTTGACAAAAAAAATATTTCTACAGATTCTAACGCAAAACAAGCACAATCGCCTTCGCCTGACTCGACTCCTCAAACCGACGCTTCTTCTATGGTCGAACCCGAGCCTTTAGTAAGAATAAACGGCGACGACCGTAGCGTAAATATCGTAATAAAAGGTTATAGTCGGACAAATGACTCAAAACTTGACAAAGATGCCGAAGGGGAAATAGACTATACTCTTCCCAGAACTCTTAGAATCATGGAAAAACTACTTCCTTATGAAGAATGGGAGGGAGAATATTCAGAATACTTTGAAGTACATTATGACGATCCTTCGACAAACTTAGACAATCCGTCTCTGATAACGATTCGTTGTTTAAAAGCGCCGTCGTTGGGAACTCTGCTAAATATGTATACGCTGGGCTCCGTATATGACGAAGGAGACGACGGCGGCATGTACGGACACCTTTCGTCGCATTTCGTTATAGATATAAACGGTATGATAATACAAACTATGCCGCTCAATCTTAAAACACGAGGATGCGAAGGATTAGAACATAAGGCATTCACAATAGAGTTAATAGGCGTATCGTCGCAACAATTAGAAAATAATGAAATTCAAAAAGAAAGCCTTACCGATCTTTTATTTGAATTATGTAAAAAATTTGAAATATCGCCGGATAAAATTTACTCTCAAATAGAAGCGGCCGAGGGTAACAAAACGGCCCAAGAATATATGGATTTAAACGACAGCGAATATCCGGACGCATACTCTCCCAAAAAGAACGCTTTTGGTCCTTCGAAAATATATACGCAAAAATTAAGAGAAGAAATTAAAGAGAAAATGAACTGAAAAGGAGACAATAATATGTGTTCGGCAGACAATATATCGGAAAACCGGCAAGACAATCAAGACAATGAGGACCCTGGAACTTCGCAAAAAAACTCAGTCGAACAAGAATCAACCGCCGATATGCGAGACAATAACGAAAATTCATCTGAAATGCCTTTAGATAATCAAGATATAGAAATACTTCTGCCGCAAAGAATAACTTTAAAACAGACTTTTCCAATAGAATTTTTTTCAGGCAGCGAATATCCCGCTAAAGAATACGTTTATATTGACGAAATAGGAGACGATGAATTTACTATAATAACTAAAACCGAACTTCCCTTTAATCTCCCTATTTCCATTAAATTCCTGTATAACGGCGACTTTGGAGAATGCACGGTAAAAGTTAAAGAAAAAAAAATAGGCCAAAACAGCTTGAAAAAATATATTCTTTCGTACGAATATCTATCCCCTGAAGCCGGCATAATAATCACTTGCATAGCCGGAAATTACGCTATTAGCGCTAGAACTAAAAGAAGAACGCTATATCCTAAAAAATTTTTCAACGTTCAAATATATAGCGAAGAAAATGAAGAATGGAATACCTATTTTCCTTGTATTACTGTTTTATCTAATAAAGGACTCGAATATTCGTCAAAAACTCCGATAGCTACGGATAGGGAAAATGAATTTCTAATGAAAATTTTCTTTAACCAAAGAGAAAAGCCTATTGCGGTAGGAGCGTCTTTCCTATGCGAACAAACGAAAGAATCGGGTGAAAAAAAAGGCTGGATAGAATTTAGTTACATCCCGGAACAAAGTCTTAAAGAGTTGGATGCCCAACTTATAAGAATGGCTCAGGGAGAAATTACGGAAAATTTTGCCGAGCCTATATGCAAATTTGAATAATTACGGAGATATATGACATGGCTCTTGCAATAGAAACGGAACAACTTTCAAAAATTTATTCTTCCGAGAGAAAAAAAATATATGCTCTTGAAAATCTCAATTTACAAATTGAAGAAGGAAACGTCTTTGGATTCATAGGTCCAAACGGAGCAGGTAAGACTACTGCAATTAAATTATTTATGGGGCTTATTTCCCCTACTTCAGGCAAAGTTTCCATAATGGGAAAAGAAGCCGGCAGCCCCGAATCTAAAAAAGAAGTCGGCTATCTCTCTGAAATAGCTTATTATTATACCTTTATGGAAGCTGAAACGCTTTTGCGTTATTATGCCTCGCTAAAACTCATACCTAGGAACGAAATAAAAGATAGAATTGATATAAACTTAAAACTTGTAGGTTTAGACGATCGAAAAAAGCAAAAACTAAAAAGTTTTTCAAAAGGTATGCTGCAAAGATTTGGCATAGCCCTTTCGCTTATAGGCAATCCAAAGCTTCTTATTCTAGACGAGCCTACTAGCGGATTAGATCCAATAGGAAGGAAAGAAGTAAAAGACATAATAAAGCGATTAAAAAATAAAGGCATTACGATTTTTTTAAGTTCCCATCACCTATCGGAAGTAGAAACAGTATGCGATACGATAGGCGTAATAAACAAAGGGAAAATGGTCTGTATAAAAAAACTTGCGGATCTGCTTAATTATGATAAAAAAGTATATACATTGCTTTTTACAAATAAAAATCAAAAGATCAATTCTATCCTTACGCAAAAAGGATTTAAGATTCGAGAAGAAAAAGACGGATTCTTAAGATTAACTACGGCGCAGGAAAATCTTTCTGAAGTTTTTAAAATGATAGCCGAAGCAGAAGAAACAATAACGGACTTATTCCCGGGTTATTCCGATTTAGAAGAAACTTTCTTTAATCTAATTATGCCTGAAAAAGCAAACTCTGAAAATCTATCGACAAAAATAGAAAAGGTAACGATATGAACACTTTACAGCAAGTTTTAATAATAGCAAGACTAGCCGTTGAAGAAAATATCAGAAAAAAAATATTGTATATTCTTTTATTTTTTTCATTTTTATTAATAGCCTTCTCCGCATCATTCACTTCGTTTAACTTAGGAGCTCAATTGCCTATAATGAAAGATATTTCGTTATCAGGAATATCTTTGTTTGGAATAATTTTCACTTTGAGTATATTTTTAAACGTAATTCCAAATGAAATAGAACATAAAACGATTTACCCGATAGTTACCCAACCGATAACGCGCGGAATCTACATTTTGGGAAAATATATAGGAATGATGCTTCTTGTAGCGGCAAATTTAATAATTCTAGGCGCAGAACTAATGATAGTTTTATTTATCTACGGAGACGGCTGGAACTGGATGGTGCCGCAAGCTATAGTCTTAAATATACTCCAATGCGGCATATTGGGAGCTATAATGCTTCTTTTCTCACTGATAACTTCATACCCCCTAGCGTTATCGACGACCATTTTTTTATTTATCGTAGGCGGCATATCCAGTCCTTACGTAAAATACTTGTCAGGGAAACTTCCTGAAACTTTAATCAACGGAATAGTTATTTTAAAACTGATTCTTCCGAAATTCGACTGTTTTAATATAAAAGACGCTATAGTTCATTCTCATAATTTGCTTCCCGGTTATTTTTTATGGTGCTTAATATACGGTCTCGCCTATATAGCCGTCATTATCATCTTAGCTGCCTTCACTTTTGACAGAAAGGATCTGTGATATATTTTTTATGATAAAATTTCATCTTATAATTATAGCTATAATTATAATCTCGTCGCAACCAATTTTATCAGCTCCTTTATCAAAAGCGGAGCCTATTTCCAACGTCTCCGTACAAAATGACAGTCAACATAACGTTTCCGGCAACAACGGAAACAATTATATAGACGACGATTTACAGTATGAAGTTCAAGCGGCGTTCGGCCAAAAAGGGCATAGCCATGAAGAAGGCGAAGAATGCCTAGAATGCGACGAATTTTTTCATACGGCATGGAGGACTCCCGAAACTATTAAAACTATGCAAAAACAAAGCTACGCGGTCTGGGCTATTTTTATAACGGCTTCGTTATTTAGAATATACAAACCTAAGTTAAAGAAAACAACAAAGAAAGAATAACGGTGAAATGAAGACAAAAACCATAGCTTTACTTGCCGCGCTTTTAATTGTAATAATTTTCTCGGCTACGTTATTAGACGATTACGCAGACAAAAATTTCAAAGCCAAAACGACCGTCGACTACTCTGCTTCCGCGCTTTTAGATATATTAGGAGAATTGAGATATACTGCCGCGGCTCTTCTTTGGATGAAAACAGATTATTATCATCATGAATATGAATTTGCAGGCAAACCCTTAAATATAAACGAGCCTATCATGCCTTTAATTCGTCTTATCACGCTTCTGGATCCTCATTTTGTACAAGCCTATGACTTTGGAGCGTATCATCTGGCCGTAAACTTACGAATGTATAAAGAAAGCATGAATTTTTTAAAAGAAGGCTTAACTTACAATCCAAATTCGTTTGAATTAAACTGGGAATACGGTTTTTTGCTTTATATGGCTAAAAATTACTCGGAAGCTCTGCCCTATCTTTTAAAAGCTCGAGAATTAAGAGAACAAAAAACTCCTTCTTACGATGATTTTATGAAGGTAGTTTGGGTAAACTCCAGAATAATTGATTCTCTGGAACATATTGGTCAAAGCGAAAAAGCTGAATTTTATCAATTTGAATTAAACGAATACTTGAAAACGCTTCCAAAAAACGACGATAAAGGCTCTCTTCATATAATGCAACGTAAAGAAGGCGAAAAAAATGACGCGAAAAAAAATTAACCGAGACGAGTTAATATTATTTTTAAACGAATATTTAAACGTAGCTTCAATAGAAGATTATGCGTTAAACGGATTACAAATAGAAGGCTGCGGCGAAATATCAAAAATAGGGTTTTCAGTAGATTTTTGTATGCCGTCTATAGAAGCGGCGATAAAATCGCAATGTCAAATGTTGATTTGTCACCATGGAATGATTTGGAAAGCTCCTCTTCCAATCGCAGGAGCGACAAAGACAAGAATTAAAACAATGTTTTCCGCAGATATATCTCTTTACGCTGCGCATCTTCCGCTTGATATTCATCCTGAGATAGGGAACAACAAAATCATAGCTTCTTTAATACCCGACTTTACAATCGAAGGAGGGTTCCATATTTATAAAGGACACGCTATCGGAGTTAAAGGACGTCTTAAAACAGCCGCGACTATTCTAGACATAAAAAGGATAATAGATAAAGCTTTAAATACCGATAGCGTTATGATCTCGCCTTGTAAAAATAAAAAAATTCAAACTGTAGGCATTATTTCCGGAAGTTCGGCTTCAAGCATAAGCGAAGCGGCGGAAGAAAAATTAGATCTATTTATCACCGGAGAAACGTCGCATGCTTATTATCATCAAGCTTTGGAATGCGGCTCTTCAATGTTATGTTCAGGACATTACGCCACGGAAACTACAGGCATAAAAGCTTTAATGAACTACTTAAAGAAAAAATACGATATAGAAACAGAATTTTTTGATCTTCCAACAGGTCTTTAATTATATATTTACACAAAAAAAATACAATGAATAAAACTGCAATTTTTCTAACCCTGATTTTATATATCGCTATATCTTTACCATTCGTCGCCATTTTCGGCTCTGAGGAAGCTCAAAACAAAAAACGGCAAATAGAAAACCGCTCTGAAAATAAACTCATATATATTGAAGACTCCAATGAAGAATGTAACCATACTCAAACCTTAGAATCGTCCTTAGACGACGCTATAAACAATAATCTTTCTATTAAAATAGAAGAATCAAACGTTAAAATCCAAAAGAGCAGATATCAAAAAGCTTTTATGGGATATTTTCCAAAAGGAAGCGGAGAATTCAATTTTTCTAATAAGACATATCGTCAACATGACTTAGGAACTCAGCAGTACAACAATTATTTTTTCGAGATAATTCAACCTCTCATATATTTTGGAGCAAATAAATACAATTCCGATTTAGAGAGAACAAAAATTTACTATGAAACGTTAAACTTACTTCAGCAAAGTCTAAATGTAGAAAGAGACACATATAATATTTATATAGATCTACTGAAAGCTAAAAGGATACAAAAACATATAAAATCGCTTAAATATTATGCGGAAAATTTTTTAAAAGAAGTTGCGCAAAAAGACTCCGAGAAACTTACAAGAATTGAAGTATTTATACATAATCTTGATAGAGAATATATAGAAGCTGAAAATCAATATAATACCGCTATATTTAATCTAAGCAGAATTACAAACATATCGGTTCCTAAGGATTCTGTCTTTCTAACATACGAAACGATAGAAGCTTACGACGTTTCAATGCACCTTATAAAAAAGCTAAAACAACAGATGACAGATCAAGAGATCAATGAAGAAATAATAAACTATGCTTCCAAGTATTCTCCTGACTGGCTCAAAACTAATTATGCCATTCGACAAGCCGAATATGCGTCACAGCTTTCAAAAACTCTTCTATACCCTAAAATCAACGCTTCCGCTTATTTTGAAAGAGAAGACGATTCTCACAATACGTATTGGAGACTCGGCATTACAGGCACATATAACTTTCTAAACCCTGAGGATTGGCAAGAAATAAAAATAAAAAAAGAAGAATTGAATAAATCTAAAATAAACCAAGAACTTTTTATTTCAGATAGAACTTACGAAATAAGATCGGCATTTCAAACTATGAATACCTCTATCGAAACTATAAGAATACATACGGAACAGACTCTAGTATCTTGGGAATATTTAGTAGAAACTCAAAATAAATTTAAAAATCAAACAGCAAGCGAACTTGACTTAGCCGACGCATATCAAGAATATAACAAGCATCAAAGAGCAAGAATCTCCGCAATATTCGAATATTTAAAAGTAAGAATGAATTGGAATAATCTTATAGGCCATTCGCTTATCATGCAATCTCCTCATATTGCGGATTATATACTAAATATAACTGATTTTTCTAATTTATATACTTTAAATAACATTTTTTTAGACTATATATTTTTCAAGGATATAAAGCAAGCGTTCCAAACAAATGATTTAAAAACAATAAAAGAAGTATATTCTTCATACCGTAATATGATAGGCAAATATGCTTTTGCAGAATGGACAATACCACATTTTGCGGTATTCTGGGATAACACTAAAATACTTAAACAGTGCATAAGAGAAAGAGAGAATATAAACATTCCAACGTTAGAAGGCATAACTCCGCTTTATTTAGCCGCTTCTCAAGGCAAGCATGCAAGCGCTGAAATACTTCTTAGAGCCGGAGCAGATCCAAATTTCGCCGCATATATCGACAAATGGCGTCCTCTGGCTAAAGCGGCCAACAGAGGCTGTATAAAAATATGCCGACTCCTTATTGAACATGGGGCGGACGTAAACGCAAAATCGATCACTAATAAGACTCCTCTACATAGCGCGGTACAACAAGGACATCTTAATATAGTAAAACTATTAGTTACATCCGGGGCAGATCTCAACGTAAAAACAGATTCGGGATATACGCCAGCCGAACTTGCGCAACTAGAAGGGTTCACAGAGATATACGAATATTTAAAGCGATGTGAAAAAGAGCAAGAAAAGAAAAAGTAAAATACTATGCCAATTGCAACGTTTAATTATTTAGCTGCCGGCACTTCAAACTGCACTTCGCCCTCTTTTATTCCTCTAATTTGAGAAGCCGTTATAAACGCTTCTTCCAAAACGTCTTTCGGGGGGATTCTATATTCGTTTCTTGCCCAGCTTATCCAAGTGTAAATCTGGGCTGGAAGTTTAACTTTACTTGTATATTCAATTTTGTGGCAGGGTTCCAATCTGCTGAAATCCTTTGCATGCCATCCGGATATCGGATTTATTTTACCTCTAGACGGACGGCATTCGAAAGGACCGGGATAATACATATTTAATCTTATGTACTCTCTTCTGGCATGAATCAGACAACCGTAATCTCCTCTCAAACTTATATCTAATTCAGGAGCAAGATGGAAAAGATTGGCTACGTTAAATTCTTCACTTCCCTCAAGCGAGTCTTTTATCAACGTCCATTTTTTCTCTTTTAAATAAAGAATCTCCCTTTTATGCACAAGAACGCCTTTTAAATCTTCAAAGCCAAAATTACAAGACATTACGTAATCAAATTCTTCTGAAAAAAACCACCTTGTCTTTAATAAATGCATAAATTTGCGCGAACTCTTTATATTTTTAGCTATCGACTGTTCTTTACCGTCAACAATAAGGGAATTATGCGCCGAAGTCTTGGAGAAATAATCCGCGGGATCAGCCGTTCCAATTTTTTTTACTCCTTTATAGGATCCGGTTTCTATAATAAAAGGCTCGCCTCTAACAAAAAGAGCAAAACTCAATAAATCTCTATGAGGGCAAATAATATTTAAGCCTTTATCGATAAAAGGAACAGGCTTTTTAGGATTCCCATAAAACAAACAATACGTAGCGTCTTGATTCCAAGAATTCCTAAATGCAAAATATCCGCTGTCGACAAAAGCTTGCGAAATATTTACCGGAGCGTTTGGAACAATTTCTTCATATTTTTTTTCGCCTTGAGTTTTAAAAAACCATAAAAAATCTTCCGATATTTTTCCAGCAAGAAACTTCATGTCTCCTCTATTAAAAATATAAGCTCCTATACATAGAAGATTCCTATAATCTTCATTTTGAACGTTGGAAAAATACCAGACATGAGTTGCCGGAGAGTCCCCAAAATTTACGGACAAACCTGAAGGAGCCTGTGCGTACATCAAAAATTCTAAAGAACGCTCTACGATAGATAAGATTGCCGGAGACGACGAAATTCCAAATAATTTATCGCATATAAGAGGAAGCATCAAAAACTCGGTAAGCAAAACCTGCATCCCCATAGAACGCTTTTTATAAACTCCATCCGGCAAAAACTCTGCGGAAGATTCGGTCTCCAACATTCTAACCGCTTTATTTTTCCATCTTTCAGCACATTCAAATTCTGGAAAAAAAGAAGCTGCCATATATAAAGCCGAAGCCGCGGCAATAGAAGATGAAGAACGTTGATTTTTATCTGTCAAACAATTTGTAAGATAAGCTCCATGAAGCAGCATCATTTTCATAATTTTTTGAAGATGCTCGCCTTGCAAATAGGAAGATAGCTCTAAAAATATAGCTAAGGCAAAGATCCATGATATTAGTCTTTGCGCTACTGTCATAGGATCAATCCAACTAATTCCAAAATTTACGGGATTTCTTTGAATCCAATCTTCTAATTGTATGGTAAATTCCTGAGTATATTTCTCGTCCAAAGTTAAAGCAAAAGCTCTAGCTAAAACGACAAAATGATGATGCTTGTTAAATTCAAGAGATATGGGCAAAGTTTTTATATCATATTGTTTTGCAAGAGTTCTATCATGAATACTTTTCAAAAGATCGGATATATGAAGATACATCCAATTTTTTCCACAAAAATCCGAGTGCCAGTTAATAAAAGTTCCAAACTCCGCGCTATGTCCGGTAGGCATAATTATATTATGCGCGCAAATCATATCGGCAATACGAATAAGTTTGCGCTGAGAAGGCGAAAAAGCCTTTATGCGTTTTTTAAACGCCGGTTCAAGACAAAGCTTGACGGAAAGATGCCGCTTAGTTCTGTAATATCGAATCAATTCGTCCGCGGCTGACTCAAAGTCTCTATCTCTATATACGTCCTTTAAGTCTTTTAACGCGACCTTATTATAATTAAAACAAGAATAGAATTCTCCGTCTGTCAAAGTCGGGCCCTCTTTTTTCGACGCGCTCCTACGGCGAAAAACGTCGTCAAGCATAAGATGCGATTCCCGAAATCGAGACAAACAGCCTTTCAGCCATTTAGCAATCATTTAGAGATTACCTCTAGAAATAAAATTTACCGCATCTAAAGCCGGTATTTCAACTTGACATTTTGTTTTCATATTTTTAACGCTTATAGTTCCGGCGGCTAATTCGTCTGAGCCTATAATATAAACGAATTCAGTCCCCTCTCCCAAAGAACCTAAAATCTTTTTTATATTTTTCTTTCCGTAACTAAATTCGGAATGTATTCCATTTTTTCTCAAAGCATATAAAATTTCTAAAGCTTTCAAACGACATGAATCCTCTATAGATATTACAAAAACTCTAGGTTCTACAGGTATTCCGCTAAAACTGCCGGTTTTCTGCATAAGAGCTAAAAGTCTTTCTATACCGGCGGCAAAACCGACTGCAGGAATAGACTTTCCGCCTATTTCTTCTGCCAAGCCGTTGTACCTGCCTCCGCCGCAAATAGCGTCTTGGCTTCCCAGCTGCCCGGAAGTTATCTCAAACACAGTTTTAGTATAATAATCAAGACCTCTAACTATTTTAGGATTTATCGTAAAATCAATTTCATAAATTTTTAATATCTGTTCTAAATCCAAAAAATCATTTTTACAAGACTCGCATAAGAACTCAAGAGTCGAAGGAGCAGAATCGGCTATATTTTTGCAGTCGGGATTCTTACAGTCCAAAATTCTTAAGGGATTAACTTTAAAACGTTCTTGGCAATCTGAACATAATTTATCTATCCTACTGTCAAAAAATGAAATCAACGCTTCTCGATACTTTGGACGGCAACTCGAACATCCCAAAGAATTTAATTGCACTTGCAGATGTTTAAGATCCAACGAAGTAAATAAAGAACAAGCGGCAAGAATGATTTCAGCGTCAATAGACGCGTCATCAAGCCCTATAGCTTCCAGTCCAAATTGATTAAACTGCCTAAAACGACCTTCTTGAGGACGTTCATACCTAAAAAAAGGCCCTAAGTAAAATAGCTTTAAAGGCGACTTTAAATAAAGATTATTTTGCAAAACAGAACGCATAACCGTAGCGGTTCCTTCCGGGCGCAAAGTCATACTCCTACCTTTTTTATCTTCAAAGGTATACATTTCCTTGCGTACAATATCGCTGCCTTTTCCGATTCCGCGCGTAAAAAGTTCCGTATGTTCAAAAATAGGCGTACGAATTTCTTTGTAACCAAAAGTAGCGGCAATACGTCTCGCTGCCATTTCAATATAATGCCATTTATATGAATCCTGCGGAAGCACGTCGGAGGTTCCGCGAGGCGCCGATATTTTCATAAATTCCCCTTTCGTTCGCATAAAACTGAAACAGGGATCGCATAAGGATCCCTGCCTAACACTGCATAAGACGCATAATTTATCTAATGTTATTTATGAAAAACTGCGTCAAGCTTATCAAAGGCAAAAACTCCTATCGGATCATTATAATTAAGAGAAAAAATTTCAGGTAGATAGAAATTAAAATCTATATCTACAGAAAAAGAAATTGAGCTTAAAGGTTCTTTCATTGAAGAGGCGGTTTTAAGCCAAGAATTAAAGTCAGGATGCTTTAATTTTTTAGCTCCGGTCAAAGCGTTTTTAACGGCTTCTTGATCGTTCCTTATCCATTGAAGCACTACTTCCGCCAGCCATGCTTGATAATCTTGAGGATATTTCTCTAATAAAACAGATAAGATGGATCCTGCCTCTTCATATTTTTTCAAATGAAGTTTAATAAATACTTTGTTATATAATAAAACTTTATTATCAGGAAATTTTTCAAGACCCTGCTCTATCGTCGAAGCCGCTCTATCTAATTTGCCTATCTCAAAAGCTTTATACGCTTTTAAATTATAGGCTTCAGGTTTATATTCGCCGTTATTAATCATCTTATCTATTTCGGTTGAAAATTCTATGGTTTCGTCGGGAGTAGAAAGAGCTAACAACCAAACGTTTAAAAGAGTATAGTAAGAATTATTCTCCATAGGAGAAATCTTAAAATATTCCAGCGCTTCCTTATACATACCTTGAGAAGCATAAAAAACAGCAAGATTCAAGCGATAAATAGGTTTTCCTTCAGATAACAGAACCGCTTTTTCAAACGCCAATCTAGCGGCTTTAATATTATTAAGCTTAACAGAAATAATGCCATAAATTAACCAAGCTTTAAAATCAAAAGGAAACGCGGTCAAGTAGTCTTCTATGAATACTTTAGCTTCCGCAAAAGATTCTTTCTTCATAAAAATGAAACCTTTAATAAAGCTGACGTAAGGATCTATGTAAGATTTTGTCAATTTATCCGCTATTTCTTCAGCTCTGCCATAATCCTCCGTAATTATTGCCAAAGTTGCGGCGTTAGTCAAAACTGATTTTAAATCCGGATATTCTTCTAAAGCTTTATTTAAATAATCAACGGCTTCTTTTTGATTTTGCTCTTTCAATTCCACTATAGCGGCTAAGATATAAAGTTCCGGAGACATTTGCTTATTGCTTAGCTCTGATACGTATTTTCTGAAACCTTTTATATCGGATAATTGTACGTAAATCTCCGCTTTTTTACATATCGCGCTGGGAGACTCAGGATATTTAGCCAGTAATTCGTCTATCGTGGCAAAAGCTTTTTTATAATTTTTACGTTTCAGATAAACGTTCGTCATAAAGTATTTCGATATAGCTTCCGCCTTAGGATCCTTCATAGCTTCTTCGTAATTAGACATAGCGTCAACTACTACGCCTTGATTGTCAAATGCGGTTCCTATGCCAAGCAAAGCCACCGTCTTGTAGTGTTCGAACTTCACTGCGTTTTTGAAATATTCTAACGCTGTTGAAGTTCTTTCCAAACAAAGATTTAACATACCCAAATAAATCTGTTTAATAGGACTGTCCTGAGGTACGAACCACTCTTTTTCATAACGTTCGAGCGCTTCCGCAGCTATAAGACGAATACTAAAATAATCATTTTTAGAATAAAGATACGATAAGTAAGATATCCACGATCTGGGGTCCGAAGGAAAACAACCTATCCATTTTTCATAATATTCTTTTTTCTTTTCTTCAGATTCTACTCTGGAAAACGCAAGCGATTTGTAATAACCGCTTGAAAACGGGAAGTACTCAAGAAATTTTTTAAAACATTTTTCTCCTCTTTCCTTAGCTCCAAACGTAGTCTGCAGTTTGCCGACGTAATACCAGCATACGGCTAATGAAGAATCCATCTTTATAGCCTCAGCAAGATAAGAAAAAGCAGATTGGTAATCCTTTTCGGCTATGCTCCAAAATCCTCTAACCATGAAGTCTTCCCCATTCATATTTTCAAGGTTAGGCATTTGCAGCTTTCCTCCGGATCCAAAACGTCCTAATTTTAAAAAAGCCTCGTATTCAATTTTTACCTTTTCCAAAAGCTTAGAAGCGTCAGGATAAACGGACTGGATCTGTTCTAGCAAAGCGATTGATTCTTGAAGTTTTCCGGAAATACGATATATGCAAGCCAGCAAGTATGTAAATATAGGATCTTTATCTACCGTAAGAATAGAAGTTAAATAATAAGTAACGTCTCTAATGTCGCAGAAAACGCTAAGTAAAAAACCTATGCTAGAAGACGCTCCTTTAAAATCTAAACGTTTGCAAGCGCGAATCTGAGAAAGTAGCGCAGATTTGACGCACTGCATGTCTTCGCAGCTTTTTAAAATAAATTTAAAATCAAAATCATCGTTTTTTTCAAGATGTTCAAGACATAAATCGCCGCAAAGTTCAAAATACTTCAAATTATAAAGCAGGTACGCTTCTATCTGTATATCTTCCTTCGAAGCATATCTGGCAGGCTGTCTACGAACTGTCGCAAGAGCGTCTTCCCAGCGTTTTATAGACATAAAACCGTTAACTTCTTTTACTGCGCTGTCAATCATAAATATCGATTCCTCATAGGTGTATTTAATTAAAGCAACACTTCTTGTAAGTGTTATACGAAAAATCTTGAGTCGTCAAACGGGCCCTTTTCGTTTTAAATATAAAAACTATCCCCAAGCGTAAAAATACGCGCTATAATCTTGCTTAAAGGATAAATCATTTTCCCCGCTAATGTTTCAATGCAGCAACGTAATTTAGTTTATTGATTCTATATCTACAAATTAAAATACGCCATACTTTTATCGGAGTAAAAACAAAATATAAAAATTAATATCAATACAGCCGCATATCGCAACAATATATTATGTTATTTGTATTTTTCTTTTCTATATCTACTTATTTTAATCCTTCTTGAAACTATATATTCGTCTTTTATAATACAGAAAATAAAATTTAACGGCTAACTTCAAAATTATAATAAATAGTTTTTTATAAGAGACGACAACTCTTTCGCTATTCTAAGATGAGCGTTTTTATCATAATGAAGTCCGTCTATCTCTGAAACGGAAACGAACTGTTCAGGATCAAAAATTACGCAATTTAACTTACGAGCGACGTCAAGATATATTTCTCGAATTTCTCTCGATCTTTCAAGAGAACTTTTTGCAAATAAACTGCCAAAACTACCTATAAATAAATTTTCAGTTAAAACAGGAGGAAGCGTTATGACAATTTTTCCGGACGAGTTAAAACTTATAAACGTACTACATATATTCTCCAGCCCTGTTTGAAACTCAATGTTTGAAATGTTATAACGACTTTGTAAATCGTTTATTCCCAGAGATAAAATCAAAATATCAACTTGCTCAATCCGTGAAATTATATCAAAAAAATATTTGTCTCCGCAATATTTTTCTCCGTCGGAATTTAAAGAACATAAAGTTCTATTATTAAGCCCTTCCTCGATAATTTTAAAAGCAGATAAATAATCGCCTACTAATCCGCTCCATCTCATTTTTTTGCTGAAACGGCATCCATTTTCACAATTATATCCAAAAGTATTAGAATCCCCGTAACATAAAATTACTTTTTCCTTCACAACCCCTCCTCTATCTTTAAAGGATTTCAAAACGACAAATTGAATACAAAAAACATGACGAAATATTTAAAGCATAACAAAAATATAACGACTAGAAATTCATCGTCCGCATCAATTATAGAAGAAAAATTTTTATTAGATTTTTATAAGCCAATTTTTAGGTATATACGACAATTAAAACAGGATAAACTGTATATTATATCAATCGATGGAAGATGCGGAGCCGGGAAAACGACTCTGGCTTCCCTAATAAGCAGCCATTATAATTGTAACGTATTTCATACCGACGATTTTTTTCTTACAAAAAAACAACGAACGGAACAAAGGCTAGCTGAACCTGGAGGGAATATAGATTATGAAAGATTTCGACAAGAAGTGCTAACGCCTCTTGTCAATAAAAAAGAATTTATCTATCGCGCATATAGATGTTCGTCAGACTCTTTTTATAACGAAATAGAAATAAAGCTCAAAAATCTAAATATTATAGAAGGCTCTTACAGTCATCATCCGTTATTCAAAACAGAGAACAACTTTAAGATATTTCTCAATATAAATAAGAACAAACAACTGGACAGAATAATCAAAAGAAATGGCTACGAACGATATAAAGTATTTCAAAATAAGTGGATTCCAATGGAAGAACTATATTTCAGTCATTTCTCAATACCTGAAAACAGCGATATGGTTTTTAACGTTTAACTTATAACTATCTAGGTCAATATAAAATGCTAAAATGTTTAGAATGTTCGTATAGGTACGCGTCTGGCGGAGGAATTACTCAATTTTCCGCAGACTTTCAACTAGGGAAAATGTATGGTTTACTAGGTCCTAACGGCGCCGGAAAATCTACGTTGCTAAAAATCTTGTCGGGAAATTTAACTCCTTCTCAAGGAAAAGTTTTAATAGACGATAAAAATCTACATAAACTTAAACAAGCAGAAAAAATAACATACGTTTCCTATCTTCCACAAACGATATCTTGCGAATTCGATTATACCTGCGGACAAGTAGTAGAATTTGGAAGATATGGTTATTCAAATTTTCTTCCTAAAAAATCAGATCATGAAGCTTATATTCGGATAATGGAAGAAATGAATATTAAATACCTTGAAAATAGAAAAGTGTCACAAATTTCAGGAGGCGAATTCCAGAAAATAATGATCGCTCAAACGGCGGTTCAAATGGCTAAAATTATGATATTTGACGAAGCGGCGTCACATTTAGATATACTATGTCAAAACGAAATATTGCATTATCTAAAATCCAACGTCAAAACAAAAAACATAGCGGTGATCATATCTATACACGATATAAGTCTCGCCGCATGTTATTGCGACTACCTTATCTTTATGAAAAGCGGATTTAAAATAGCCGAAGGACAAACAAAAGAAATTCTATCGACATCTATTCTAAGTACAGTCTTCGGTATAAACTCAGATATTATAACTTATGACGGAAATAAAATTCCTATTGTTAAAAAAATTTAACAATAGGAATTGAATCAAACGTCAAATTACCGTATTGCGTTAATCATCATAACGAAGAAACTTGCCGTTACCGTCAAACTTAGCCTCGGAACCGTCGCTATATTTAACTTCGTATCCGGAATATTTTTTTTCAATTTCTTTTATAGAAGCCGCAGGCTTATGATTTTTTATACCTGCCGGAATATATGAACCTGAGAGAAAATTACCGTTGCCGTCAATTTTCTGCCAACTTCCCTCAGATGAAAATTCAACTTTAATTCCATTGCTGAGATATACGTCGTAATCTCCGTCGTCCATATCTTGTTCTGCCGAAGCTACTTGAACGTTTTTAAAATTCGAAGAAATAAAAGATTTTATGTTTCCGGGCAAATCTTTACCCGATACGGCTCTATCAGAAGCATATGAAACTGCAAAAAAACATGATAAAATAAAACAAACGGTTAAAAATAATATTTTTTTCTTCAAAATACAAACCTCCTAGACTAGATATATAAAACGTAAGTAATTATAATAAAAGATATACGAACATGTCAAGAACAAGCTTTTGCGTTAGAATTATCTTACGAATCTTCTCGATTTCTTTCAGGCACCCATTCGTTCTTTTTTTCCTCTTTCAACTTTTCACGATGCTTCTCTAAACAATAGTCTATAAATTCGGTCAAATCATCGCATGTATTGATACTAGTAGTACGTTCTATTTCCTCTCCATCCGCAAAAAATACGAACGTATGATTACGTTTTATTTTATACTTTGACACGGTTACCGTATTTAAACCAATTTCCATTTTTAATATCTTTACGGCAGAATTTTTCCTCGCGTATTCATCGACGCTTTTTGCAAATTTTCCAACGAAAGATCCTGAATAAAAAACAACTAATACAGGTTCGCTGCTTTTCAAAACGGCAGAAGGGAAAGCTATTTCCGTAATTTCAGAAATAAAATCTGCATGTGATACTCCGCATAACAAAAAAAATGCACATAGAAATATAGAAACTTTTTTTAAATATGTACGCATAAATTAAATTTTATCCTTTCGTCTTTCTTTTCACTTCAAAAACAGTTAAATCGCTCAGCTGAATTCTATCTCCCTCCTTTAATAATCTGCTTGCGGAAGATATTAAAGGGCTTCCATTGATAAAAATTTGCTTTTTTCTATCTAACTTTTGAAGATACAACTGTCCGTCGGCCATATAAAGCTTAACATGCCTATCTGCTAGAGCTATATCTTTCAAGGTAAGATCAACTGCCCCGCTTCTGCCAATAATAATTTCATCTTTATTAAGATCAAAGTATTCAAAATTATTAATGCCGGGCATTTTTACAAAATGCAATGTCCAATCGCTAAAATCGGGAAGTTCCACATCCGGAATATCAGGTTCGCCAAAAAATACGGAAATGGCGTCTTTTTTATCAGACGGTTCACCAACCGCCGAGGATAGGGACTTTTTATCTGAAGAAACTTCATAAGACCAATCGAACAAAGAATCGTTAATCTTGGAACTAGCGTCTATCGAATCAGATGAAGAAATCGGCTCTTGATAATCGTCGATTAAAATGTCAAAAGCTCCAAAATAAGGTTTTTTCGGTTTTCCTTCAGATTTAGACGACTCTACGACTTCGCCCCCGCTTTCTTCCAAAGGAGGTAAAGATATTGACGTAACCGGATCTGAAGGAGCTTTAAAATTTATATCATCCTTGATATTCGTATCGGTATCGGTCTTTATGTTTTTACCGTCGTCCAAACACGCTTCACTTTTAGACGAGATTTTTTTGTCTATATCATAAGTTTTTTCCGTTGTTTTTTGTCGCTGTTTTTGCTTAGGATTTATCTTGTAATTGACCAAAGGTAAATCTATTGAACTAGCCGGACCAAACAGATTGGCTTTTCCTGTATCTGAAACGGACGCGGATTTAGCATTATTTAAAACGTCAAAGACAGAATCTTCAGATGGTAAAGTATCTTCTTCTCGGCTCTGCTCAATAACTTCTAAAAATTTTTCCATCTCGTCGTCTGAAATTTTCAAATCAGAATCAACTGCATTGGTAAAACCGGCAGACGACATTACTGTTTTACGAAATACATTATCCCCTGCAAATCTAATATTTCCGGAACGAAAAGACCTCGATTTTTTCTTATTTTCGAAATTTAAATCTTCTGAAGATAAAGATTCTTGTTTTTCTGCGTTTTTCTCATTTCTTTTGCTCTCTTTAGTTAAAGTTCCAAATCTTTGATTCAAATTTTTTAAAGGTTTACTTTTAAAATTGGTAGCCATATTATCGCTATCTTTAGAATCATGCGAATCTACCAAAGGCTGTAAATCAAAATGTTTATCGTCTTTAATATGAGTATCGTTCAATTGTTCAAAGGATGGAGCAGAATCGGCCAATGATGCGGAAACAGGCTCGGAAGGCTTTGAGGAAGAATCTTGCTCCAAAGTAGGAAGATTCGAAAATAAGGATGGAGCAGAATCGGCCAATGATGCGGAAACAGGCTCGGTAGGCTTTGAAGAAAGTTCTTTCTTTAAAGAAGGAAGATTCGAAAATAAGGATGGAGCAGAATCGGCCAATGATGCGGAAACAGGCTCGGTAGGTTTTGAGGAAGAATCTTGCTCCAAAGTAGGAAGATCTATACTAGAAGAATCGTTTATCGACGCAGTTGCCTCAGGAATAATTAATTCAGGCAATGACAAACCAAAATTAGCCGAAGCAGCGTCTTTGTCAAAAGTCTCAGATTCTACCCGTTTCTTTTTACCGGTAAAAGAAGGAAGAACAGAAGGCTCTTTGCTCCCCAAAAAATTTACAATATTCGCTTTATTATCCGATTTCTCATTCTCAGTATGAATATCCTGTTTTTTAACTTCTTGTATTTGTTTTACAGTTGTTTTAGCTGATATAAAATCTTCTGAGAGAGACGTATTTTCAAAAGAATTTGCCGTAAGCGAAGAACTTGATGATAAATCTCTAATTAAATTCGAAACAGACTCGTTAGAAGGCAAACTAGTCTCATTAGATAAGGTCAAAGATTCGGATTGAGAAGATAAAGGACTCTTATTCTCTTTGCTCCGCTTTAAAGGCAATTGAATTTTATCGATTTTTTTTACGGAAGACGGCTTATGTTTTAACGGAACTCGTCTATATTGTATTATGTCAAAATTTTTATTATCATTTACTGAAGACGTAAGAAAATTTTGATATCCAGACAATAAAGTTTCTTTAGCAGAATTATGTTCTAAAATTGATTCCGGCAAAAGAGAGGAATCCGGCTCCTCTTGTTTTGGAAACAGTTCCTTACCTATAAAATCTCTTGACAAATTAGAATTCAATTTTATTTTATTCGAATTATGTTCTTCAATATATGGTAAGACAACGTCAAAAGGTTCCGTGTCAATCTCTTCTTCCGGCGTTTTATGTTCAAAGGCCGGAAGCGATAAAACTAAATCGTCTTTCTTATTAAGATCTTGTTTCGACTTTACTCTAGCTTTAACAATCCCGCTATCGCTAGTAGTTCCCTGAATAGACAAAGCTGACATAAATCTGCTTTCTCTCATAAATCGAGCAGAATTTAGATCGGAATCGTCTTCAACCCGACGATTGGAACGAGAAGAAGAATAATCGGAATCGTCTTCAACCCGGCGTTTGGAACGAGAAGAAGAAGAATCGGAATTATCTTCAACCCGGCGTTTGGAACGAGAAGAAGAGGAATAATCGGAATCGTCTTCAACCCGGCGTTTGGAACGAGAAGAAGAGGAATAACCGGAATCGTCTTCAACCCGGCGTTTGGAACGAATGTCGTCAATAGCCGAACGTTCTAAATTAAACTTAGAAGAAATAGATTTTTGCAGAACGTTTGCAGGTTCATTTTTAAAAGCCGAAGTCAAATCGATCGGCTTAAACTCCGTTAATTTATCTTTTGATTCATCAGAGCGTCCGCCTAAAATTTTATGTTTTTTATCATTCTGAGAAGCGGAAAAACTCTCTGACGCATTCTCTTCATTAGCGGTAAAAAATGAAAAAGGCTTTATCTCTAAATCTTCATTTTTTTGCAAAAATTTTTTTTTATCTTTAATATTACTATTATGACCGTTATGCTCTACAAAGCCATGATTTACTGTCGCTCGTTCTGTTAAATCTTCATATACTTTATCAGCGTGCAGCGATTGATTTGAGCTTTTAGGCGGAGAATATGAAGGAGGTTTATCAAGATCTTCGTCTTCAAGCAAAATATCGTCTTTTTCATCATCAAAAACAATATTTTTATCTACTGGACCATCCCAAACGCGACAAATAACGTTCCCAAGCTGAACCTTATCAAGATGATAAAGATATCCTTCTTTGACCGGTTTTCCATTAATTAAGACAGATTCAAATTTCGAAGTTTTTAATACTATTTTATATAGCATTTTACTTGCGTCCCACAAAAGAAACGCATGTATTCTAGCAAGAGACAAATCGTCGATAAGAATCCAATCCTTCTTTTTTTCTCCGGGAGCTAACCTTCGTCCGACAGTTATCTTATCTGCCTCTAAATTAAATATATTGCCCTTATTTTTGCCATTTAAAACTTCAAGAACGAAGTTTTTAAAGTCCATAGTATTCTTCTCTGAATTCTATAATATTTTTTAATATATTATCTAATATTTGTTAAAAAAAATTAAATACCTCTATAAAAGCAAACGCAAAAAAGGTTTAATTACATAAGCTAAGAAAATAATTATATTATCTAAAGGCTTCTACGGTTCAACGAGCGACATAATCAAACTTAAATAATCTTACCGTATAAAAGCTAAAAATAATATTCGTAATTTTATAAAAAAGAAAGAACAAAAACATGACAGAATTAGGAAAAATTGAAAGTTCTCAAAAAATGGCCTGTCCAAATTGCAGACAAATTTTAAACGATTTAGATATAAACTCTCTAGCAAACGAAAATATCATCTGTTGTCCGGAGTGCGGACAACAGATTAAGCTTCCCGACGAAATCGTTAAAAAAATACGACAGTCTAAATTTATAGGCCAAAATTTAGATATAACCTGCTAGTCGATATATTATAAAAGCGACTAAATATTTATTTTCTTCTCCTGCTCCAGTTAACTTTTAAATTTTCAGCAAAATTTGCAACAGCCATTTCGGTATTACTATTTTTGCCCATTTCACAAAAAAGAGAATACGGGACGGTAAAATTTTTAACTCCTTCTTTTAAAAGAATACAAAAATCCTGCTCTGTTTTTATTGAAGCGACTAAAAGTCTATCAGGGCTTGTAATTCGCATAATTTCGTTTATAACGTCTAATCCTTTGCCCTGTTCCATCTGCTCTATCCTAGAATAATAAGGAATAATATATTTAGCTCCTGCGGCAAGTCCTAAGCATGCCTGTCCGGGAGAGAATACTGCGGTAGCGGCCGAAGCGATTCCCTCTTTAGAAAGCTTAGCTATAGCGTAAAAACCGTCCGGAGTAGCCGGAACTTTTATAACGACTGGCCATCTTATTAATTCTCTTATTTTCGCAATTTCGTAAACGGCGCTATCTCGCTCAGATGAAGCTAGTTGAATAAAAAGTTCTCCCGGACTAAGTTTTCTAATTTTTTGAAGATATTCAAAATATTCTCCGTCGCCAACTTCGCTTTTTTTCATACCTTTGGCAATTAAAAGAGGATTAGTAGTCACTCCGTCGACAAAAGGAGAATTTTTTAAATTAGACAACTCTTCAAAATCAGCCGAATCAATATATAATTTCACTAAAATTCAATCCTCCAAAAAGCTTAATATAATTAAGAGTTCTACACAATATCATTTCTATTATAAGCCGATATAACCTTTTAAAAAACTTTTTCTCATAAAGCTTTTTTATTAATATAAAAATTCGCTACGATATAAAAAATTTTATAATTTTTGCAGAAAAATTTCCTTAAAATTCCGTTTTACAACCTATCACGACTACTTTAAAACTCCTAGAAAAAAAACCGAATAAATTAAAGAAATCAATACAAATCCCCAGACATAAGCGATAGTTTTTCGCAATATGTCTTCGGCAGAAATTTTCATATATTGAGCTATCCATACGTTGTGCGTATTAGTAGGATCGCATATTCCCTGTATTTGTCCAACCGACAGAAAAGCTCCCATAACAGCTTGCGGAGATAATATTCCCGTAGAGACTGCGACAGCGGCAAAACCGCTTCCCAAACCATATAAATTAAACGGACCTCTATATAAAGCTAAAGGAGCTAAGATAAAAAAGAATAGAACATATCCTGTTTTTGAAGAAGGAATAACAGACTGAAGGAATGGTTTCATCAATAAAGACACGACTTCTGAAGAAACTGCGTTTAAAAGCATGCCAATTCCTATAAAAAGCCCTATAACTGGAGCTATATCTTTAATGCCTTCAATAAAAGAAGAAGTGATTAAATTTATGCTCTTCTTAAAATTTACGATAAGCGCGCCATATAAAGAAGCTATAATAAAAGCGGGAACAACAGGCATGGGATACAAAGGATTTACAATAAGCAAAATAGGCAAAATAGGAGTTATTAAAGCCCACGGAGTTAAATTTCGCTCTTGTCCGGAACGGCTTACGGCCCAAAAAAATTTCTTTTTTTCTTTAGCGTATTCACATATTAAAAAAACTGCGCAGCATATCGACAATAAAACGGCATACGATATACTAAAATGTTTTATAGTATCTAAACTTATGCTAAGAGCGTTTTTATAAAACCCCCAATTAGAAGGGTTAAAAATACCTCCGATAGAAAGGCTAAACAAAACTAAAGAAGAAGCTAAAACAGGAGAAATTCCGGCTGCCGTCATAACTGGCAAGACAAGAGACGAGACCATAATAAAACCTCCTAATCCGGTCAAAGAACCGAATACTATTGCGGAGGCAAACGTCAAAACTACGGCTACCGTAAATTTCCGATCTCCCGCAAGTTCAGCCGCAGTCCTAACAAGTTGCTCGGCTATTCCGGTTTTTTGCACAATTTGAGACAATACTGCTCCAAATATGGCATATGTCATAGCTTCAGCCAAACGAAAAGAACCGGAAGCTATAACGTCTGAAAATATGAAATCAGCGACGCAAAATCCTTTGCGGCCCCACAAAGGCATGCCAGAAAAACAGCCTGCGGCTAAAGCGATAAAAACAGCCATAATAGGCATAGCCATTAAAGCCGAAATTTTTTTTAAAACCATCAAAACGGATAAAACGATAAAAATCAATATAATTAAAATAGCCGCTATCATAATAAATATCTCCAAATAACAACTACAAGCTAGTAAGGTAATAGCGTTTATTCGCTGAATAAACGCTATTACCTTCATTATTTCTTATTCAAGAAATAATGAGACTCCTGTAGGGAAAAGGAAGCTTTCTATAGAATTTTTATTTAATCAAATAAAAAGGAGTACAAAACATGAAATTGGCAAAAATTAAAACGAGCGGCTTATTGACAGTTATTATTTTTTTCATCATTATTCAAGTCGCTTTTGCCGATGAAAAACAGGAAAAAACGTTGATATTACCCTTAAAAATAAACTCAGAATTAAACGCCGAATACCCAGATACGCAAGCTATCTTTGAAACTTACTTAAAAACCTCCTACCCTAACTTGCATTTCGCCGTATTATCCCCCAAAGATTCAGCTTTGCAAAACGTTGATTTTTACGAACCTTCCGTCTTAGAACTAAACGAAATTCTAAAAACTACCGACGGAGATTTTATCGTCTGGGGAAATCTTAATTTAAGGAAAACAAATACCAGCGTCGTAAACGCGGGAATAACTTATTCGATTCTTGCTGTAAATTCAGTGGGAAATATCAAAATCTACAGCAAAAAGCACAACGAAGTAATATATGATAAACCTATAATTCTTTCGAAATCAGAACGTCATAGATCTTTTGAAGATTCTCAGCATTTCAAGGAAATTCAAACTAAATTAGTCAATATGATTATAGAAAATTTAGCCGAAATATTAGGAAACACCCTAAAAACGAATTGCAGCGGATGCTTCGAACAAAGCGAGAGCTGAGATTTACATTTTGAATCTACATTAAAACGAAAATAGAGAGGATTATGATTTATATATGAAAACTCCGTTCTTTTTTAGGTCAAAAGACGAACGTCCCGATTCAGATTCCTTTCAAGATTGCCTAGACGCTCTTAGATATGACGACCCTACCGTCAGGAAAAACGCTCTTAAAAATATACTGGATAACTATATAGAACACATAACAAACATAGAGCCCTTCGGAATTATCATGCGCAACGACGATAATTTAGACGCCCAAGAGCTCGCCATGCAGATTCTGGGAAAAGTAGGCTCTCAAGAATGTATAGACGAACTGGCTTATATGGTCTCAAATCCAGATCAATGGGTTAGAGCCAAAGCGATATCCGTACTTGCCAAAATGAATTCAGTAAGGGCTTATTACGCTTTAAAAGAAACTTGCAAAACGATACGGCCTGAATTTCAGCAATCGGTTAAACGTTCTCTTGAACAAATGCGCAAAGAATTAAAAATAGACGACGACTTGGACGTAGCTACTGGTTCTTTAAAAAAGCCTACGGATAACTTCAATTCAAAAAACAATATTATAGCGTATGACGGCTCTGATACGCAAACAAAGCTTTCTTATGAAATACTTGACGACGAAGACGACATACAGTCTCTGCCATTTAACTATATTTTTCATGACGACGCTAAAAGAAAAAATACGACATTAAAAGAAGAAGAGATAAATTCGCCGTATTTAACCGCCGAAAATCAAGAAATTTCAGCTGAGAACTCTTTAAAAGCC
Source organism: uncultured bacterium (assembly GCA_949288455.1). Taxonomy (GTDB): domain Bacteria; phylum Vulcanimicrobiota; class CADAWZ01; order CADAWZ01; family CADAWZ01; genus CASEKF01. Next base: position 7,663 of record CASEKF010000054.1, on the reverse strand, counting down.
AAACAAATTGACTCAGGCTTAAAAGAAATGCTGGCTCATCATTTAAAAACGGCTTCAAACTCCGAACCGGATCAAGAAATTCTTGAGAATTGTATAAACGCTTATTTATCGCACGACGACGATGCGGAACGAAATCTTTGTTTTAAGGCAGATCACGGAGATTACGCCGTTTCGTTGCAGGCGCTTCACGCTCTCGCTATTTTAAATTCGCCTACAAAATTTCTGCCCGTATTTCTTCGAAAACTAACAAGCGACGATCCGCGCGCGGCTCTACAAGGACTTATCCCATTGCTAAACACATATGATCTTAACGTGGCTAAAGCGGTTTTCCCTTTATTAGACAGCGATGACGAGCAGCTTAAAAAATTCGCGGTAAGTTACTTTACAAATAATACGGGGACAGAAATTACCGATTATATTTATTCTAAAATAACTAACGGCAGCAAACAGGAAAAAGTATTAGCTTTGTCGCTTCTTACCAGATTAGATATCTCAGAAACAAAAAAATATTTAAATAAAATTTTACAAAATCCGGAATCTTCCGACGAATCCATTATATCTATTTTTGATAGACTGCCTTCTAAATACAGCGACCTTGTCGTTCTGGCTCTTCCCGCGTTAATTATGCGAAATAACGAATATATATATGCGGAAATAGGCAGATTTTTAAAAAATTGTTCTTCTATCATAGCCGAAGAATATCTGATTCAAAACCTTCAGACAAAAAATACGATACTAAGAGGCAAAAGCATTTTTTTATTAGCGAAGATGAAATCTAAGCAAGGAGAAGCGTATCTATCTTCGATGATCACGGATTTATCGGACTATACAAGGCTTCAGACGGCAAAAGCTATTTACGAATACAACAACAAAGATTATTATGAACTTATAGTCCTTGCGTTACAGTCGGATAAGCATATAGGGAATAGAATAGAATATATCAAATTAGCCGCTCAGATATACGGAAAACATATAACCACAAAATTAATATCCATGCTGCCTGAGGCTGAACCGGAAATTATCTTTGCTATTTTGGAGACAATAGGAAAGATTAACCAAGAAGAATATCTCGGCAAAACGCTTGCGGCATTAAAACAATATATGCAACATAGCGATATGAGAATAGTCTATTACGCTTTAGTCGCGCAAGTAAGGCTAGGCATATTCGACTTCGGACAATATCAGCAAAAAATGCTTAGAATGCTGTGGAGTATTATTACGAACAAAGCTAATTCTTCGAAAATAAGAAAAGAATCGCTTGAATGTTTATGTAAATTAGCTAAAGAAGAAAGCTACAACGTATTAATCGATATTATAACTACTGATAAAGACGAGGCTCTGATTATCGCGGCAATGAGATATTTGGCGTCGTATAAAACTGAGAAAACGAAAGAAACGCTTAGTATAATGATTAAACATCCCAATAAAAATATCGCGGAAACAGCAAGTAAACTTATCTGCAGCATATAATGTTATCGTAAATTTAAAACAAGGTAGAACAAAACGATGAAACAAAAAAAAACAATAACTGAAATTTTTAAAGAAAAAACCAGGAATCCTCAGAGAATACGAAGTTCTGACGTTATAAACAGCATATTCAGCGACATAACTTATTTTAAATCAAAAGATCAGGCTCTCATAAGCGGTTCAGGATTTATAAATAAAAAAGAAATACTTTTTATGGGACAAGAGAAGCCAAAAGGCAACGATTTAGCATATGCAAATAAGGTTAACTTTGGAATGATGAAGCCGGAAGGATACAGGCAAGTCGTAGAATTATTAGAATATGCGGAAACTAATAATCTCCCGGTAATAACTTTTGTAGACACTCCAGGGGCCGATCCAAGCTCAGAATCCGCTAAACGACTTCAATCTTGGGCTATATCAGATTGTATAAGCAAATTCTGCGAAGTAAAAACGCCGACTATTTCTTTAATTTTAGGCGAAGGAGGTTCCGGAGGAGCGTTAGCTCTTCAAGTAACCGACAAGCGACTCATCATGGAAGACGCGATGTATTATACGATAGCTCCGGAAAGCTGCGGAGCCATTATTTTTAGAGACAATACAAAAATAGAAGAATCCTTAACTCTGCTGCGTCCTACTAGTAAAGATATGATCTATTTTGGCATATGCGACGAAATAGTAAAAGAGCCTAACGACATAGAAGATTATTCAGGATATATTAGGTCGATAAAAACGGCTCTGACAAAAGCCGTATTAGAAGTAACGAAATACGATATCGACAGAATTATTGAAAGAAGAAGAAAAAAAGTCTTAGGTTACGGAGTCCTGAAAAAACAGAGTTTTTTTTCTCAAGTGGTCGATTTCTTTCATAGAAGCGACACCGCGCAAGTCAGCAGAAAATCGCGCGTAAAAATCATAGAAGCTCAAGAGCTTTCCGATTCGCTTGAACGGGCTTATCTTGAAAGTAAAAATATGGATATCACTAAACCTCATGTTCTCTGTGAAAAAAAAGACGGCAGAGGTTGCGGAAATTATATCCCGCTTGACGAATATCAAAAAAATTTCAAATCATGTCCTATATGTGGCAAAGGCGAAAGCTTAATGTCAGACGAATGGATCGACATTCTCTGCGATAGAAATACGTTTACGGAATTTAATTCTAAAATTACCGCGAGAGAAATGCTTAATAAAGAAGACCTTACGGCTGAATATCTCGAGACTTTAAATTCCATGGAAATCAAGACCGGATGCGGAGAATCTATTTCAACGGGAGTAGCAAAAATTGACAAATATAGAGCGGTGCTAGTAATTTCTAATTTTAATTTTATAGGCGGTTCAATGGGCTCGGCAATGGGAGAAAAATTTTATCGCGCGGTACAGTTCTGCATAACGAATAGGCTTCCTTTAATATCCGTATGCTCGTCAGGCGGAGCAAGAATGCAAGAAGGAACTCTATCGCTTATGCAGATGGCTAAGACTAATATGGCTCTGGGAATACTGAAAGAAGCCGGTCTTCCTTTTATTTCTATTATGACTCATCCTAGTACCGGAGGAGCCTTAGCAAGTTTCGCGACTCAGGGCACTATCAATATCGGCGAGAAAAACGCGTTAATCTGCTTTGCCGGGCCTAGAGTTACTCAACTGGCCGGAATTAAAGTCGATCCCGAGGTGACTATAGCCGACTACGTTGCGTCAATTCATGGTCTTGACGAACTATCAAGCCGATGTGAAATGAAGCAACGGGTAGCCAAATATTTGAAATTTTTCTACGAAACGGCAAAAAAGAAAAATAGTAAATAGTTACCGTTAAACATCGCTATCTCGGAGAATAAAATTATGATTAAAGCAGCAGTAACCGGAGGAGCCGGTTTTATAGGTTCGCATTTATGCAAAGAATTATTGCGACAAAATTTCAAGGTTTTATGCATAGATAACCTTTATACGGGATCCAAAGAAAATATAGAGGATTTATTACCTAATCCTAATTTTGAATTTATCAAACATGATATAGTAGAGCCGATAATGTTTCAAGCCGATCAAATTTATAATCTAGCTTGTCCGGCGTCGCCAGTCCACTACCAAAGCAACCCGGTACAAACTATGAAATGTTCGGTATTGGGAATTTTAAATCTTTTGACTTTAGCTAAGAAAACTAACGCGAAAATACTTCATGCATCGACGTCGGAGGTATACGGAGATCCTCTTGAGCACCCTCAAAAAGAAAGCTATTGGGGACATGTTAATCCTTTAGGAATAAGAGCTTGTTACGACGAGGGGAAAAGAGCTGCGGAATGCTTATGTATGGATTTTTACAGAGAATACAACGTTCAAGTTAAAATTGTGCGCATTTTTAATACATACGGACCAAAAATGGCTATAAACGACGGAAGAGTAATATCTAATTTTTTAATTCAAGCCCTGAAAAACGAACCCATAACAATATACGGAGACGGCTCTCAAACTAGGAGTTTTCAATATATATCCGATTTAGTCGAAGGTATGACTAAAATGATGAATCAGGATGATTTTCCGGGGCCTATTAATCTTGGAAATCCGGGTGAATACGCTATCAAGGAACTGGCGGAAAAAGCGATCGAGATATGCGGCTCGAAATCAAAAATAATCTATAAAGAACTTCCTCAAGACGATCCTAAAAAACGGCGGCCGGATATATCTTTAGCTCGAGAAAAACTTGAATGGTTTCCTAAAATACCTTTAGACGAAGGACTTTTAAAAACCAGAGATTACTTTAAAGAAAAATTACGGAAAGAGATAACAAAGAACTAATTTGGAGGATATTAAGAAATGACAGAAGCGCCGATACAAAAACTATGGAAACTTATAGAAAAACGACGTCCTAGAGATAAAGAAACTTTTTTAGAAACTATGGCTGCTCACCTGGAATATAATTTAGCCGTACATGAAAGAATACACAAAGAAAGAGATTTTTATTCATCGTCAGCTTTAGCCATAAGAGACTATCTTGTTGAGAACGGAAACGACATAAATTATATTTCCTATAAGAATAACGTAAAGCGCGTCTATTACCTTTCAATGGAATATTTAATGGGCAGAGCGATGTGTAACGCAATGATAAATTTAGGCCTATATCCGGTAGTAAAATCTGTTCTTGACGACTTAGGAATAGATTTAGATACTCTTTTGGAAGACGAATCTGACGCAGGATTAGGAAACGGCGGATTAGGAAGACTGGCCGCGTGTTTTATGGACTCTATGGCGACTCTCGGAATTCCTTGCTATGGATATGGCCTCAGATACGAATATGGCATCTTTTCTCAAAAAATCGAACATGGATATCAGGTCGAATCGCCTGACGAATGGTTAAAATATGGAAATATTTGGGAAATAAGCAAACCTACTTTGTCATATGAGGTAGGCATTAACGGAAACGTAAATGAATATATGGACGGAGACGGCCGCATTTACTACGAATGGGTAAACAGGAACGAAGTAATAGCGGTAGCCAACGACATGCTCATTCCCGGCTATCACAACGACGTGGCAAATAACCTAAGGCTTTGGACGGCTAAAGCGAAACATGAATTTGATTTAGAGGCATTTAACGACGGTTTTTATCTTAAAGCGGTAGAACAACAGGGACTAGCGGAAACCATATCAAAAGTATTATATCCTAACGATAACTCGGAAAGAGGAAAATTTCTAAGACTGATGCAGGAATATTTCTTCGTATCGGCGACAATACAGGATATTATAACAAGGCATAAAGCTACTAACGCAACTCTCGATAATCTCCATGAAAAAGCGGCCATACAGCTGAATGACACTCACCCGGCTTTAGCCATACCCGAACTTATGAGACTGCTCATCGATCAATATGGGTACGGATGGGATAAGGCATGGGAGATAACCGTCAATACTTTCGCATATACAAACCATACCGTTATGCCGGAAGCAATGGAAAAATGGCCGGTAAGAATGCTTCAATCAATGCTTCCAAGACATCTTCAGATTATATATGAGATAAATAAAAGATTTCTCGACGAAGTAGAGCGAATGTATCCAAATGACACCGAACGTCTGCGCAGAATGTCTCTTATTCAAGAAGACGGCGAAAAATCGGTAAGAATGGCTCATTTAGCCGTCGTAGGAAGCCATAAAGTAAACGGAGTCGCGGCTCTTCATTCTAAAATTCTAGTTGAAAGCACTTTTAAAGATTTTGCCCAGATGAATCCTGAAAAATTCATCAATAAAACAAACGGAATAACTCCAAGAAGATGGCTTCTTATGAGCAATCCGGGGTTATCAGAATTGATAACTGAAAAAATCGGAGATAAATGGCCAACTGACTTAGACGAATTGAAAAAGATTTTAAAATATTCAAAAGACGAAGATTTTAAAAATAAATGGCATAATATAAAACGGAATAATAAAAAGAAGCTTGCCAATTATATTTATCGGACATTAGGCATAAAAATAAACGAGAATTCATTATTCGACTGTCAAATAAAACGCATTCATGAATATAAAAGACAGCTTCTCAATGTTCTTCATGTAATAACGCTATATAACGCAATAAAAGAAAATCCAAATATAGACGTAGTTCCTCGTACTATAATTATATCCGGAAAAGCCGCGGCAGGCTATCATCAAGCGAAACTAATAATCAAGCTTATAAATTCCGTAGCGGATGTAATCAACAATGATCCTGACATCGGCGATAAGCTGAAAGTTATATTTCTGGAAAATTATTCCGTTTCTCTTGCCGAACTAATTATTCCGGCTGCCGATCTTTCTGAACAAATATCCACCGCAGGAACAGAAGCTTCCGGCACCGGGAATATGAAATTAGCTTTAAACGGGGCCTTAACTATAGGCACGCTTGACGGAGCTAACGTAGAAATAAAAGAAGAAGTCGGAGACGACAATATTTTCATATTCGGCCTGAGGGCGGAACAAGTAGATTCTATAAAAATCAAAGGCTTCAATCCAATGGAAGAAGTCCAGCATAACCCAAAATTAAAACAATGTCTCGATATGATTGTCTCAGGTTATTTCTCTAACGGCGATAGAGAAATTTTCAAGCCTATTATCGGTTCCCTCTTATATGGCGGAGACAAATATATGCTAACTCTTGACTATAATTCTTATATAGAATGTCAGGAAGAAGTCTCTAGACAATTTAAAGATCAAAGTTCATGGATAGAAAAATCAATAATAAATGCTGCTAATATGGGTAAATTTTCCAGCGATCGCACCATTTTAGAATACGCTAAAGAAATTTGGAACGTAAAACCTATATTACATCTATTAAAAGAACACAAATCACAAAAATAAAATACGCTATTATAGGGAAAAGAAGTGTCTTTTCCCTATAAAATAAAAAATATGGCTTTTAAACAAATAACAAGCAGACAAAATCATTTTATAAAATACATGTTATCTCTAAAAGAGAAAAAAGTAAGAGATAGAGAAAAAACCTGCCTCATTGAAGGCGAAAAAATACTTTCAGATCTCGCTGATAAACAGTATCCTTTCCGCTTTTTTTTTACGACGGAAAAAGCTCTGTCTCAATCCCCTGACAAAGCGGAAAAAATAGCTAAACGTTCCGCCTATAACTTTATAACCTCTGAGCAGATTATGAAGGTCTTAAGCGGAGCGGATACTCCAGCAGGTTTTATTGCGGCGGCGGAAACTCCATATATGCGTTCAATTGAATACGAAATCGATCGCAAAGGTTTTTTCCTATGTTGCGACACAATACAAGATCCGGGAAATTTAGGAACTATTTTTCGAACTGCGGCGGCCTTTAACATATCAGGAATAATACTTTACGGCAATAATGCGGATCCCTTCGGACCCAAAACGATAAGAGCATCGTCGGGACAAACTCTTTTAATTCCTATTCTCTATGCAGAAGATCGAAAACAACTGCTAACTCTCCAAACTGACACAGGTATCTCTTTATATGCTTCAAGTTCTCATAACGGTATTTCCATAGAAAACTTCGCTTTTCCTCAACCGTCTTGCATAATATTAGGCAACGAAGGAAAAGGTATTTCTGAGAATACGCTCTCTATTGCTAAAGGAGTAGTTAAAATACCTACGACCGGGCAAACAGAATCGTTAAACGTTTCTTCAGCCGCAGCTATAGCCGCTTGGGAATGGTATAAACAATCTCAATCCGCAAATAAAGCTTAAACAGACCGTATAAAAGAAG
>CASEKF010000053.1 GCA_949288455.1 uncultured bacterium | reverse complement strand
AAAATATCATGACGGAAAACTATTTTATACGACAGATGCGACTACGCAACAAGGCAAGCTTAATTGGTACGGAGTAGAAAAAGACCCCGGTACGAGCTTTTCGCTCGCTAATAACATAGATAATCCGAGATATATATCCATGGGCGTAAATACGGTTTTGGTCCCTGTTTTCGGACGAGACAATAAGACAGGAGACGGATTGTGGATTTACGATATTAAAAATAATAATTTTTACAGCATGCTTACGCAGGGAAGTTCAGATTCCGCTGATGATATTGCTCATCAGAGATGTTTTGATTCGTTCGCTTATATTCAGGATGGGATTACTTACAATAATATTTATTTGAGCGGAAGTTTTGGGTCTGAATATGCCGCTAATGTAGTCGATTTTGCAATGAACGCTCTTAAGGCGGGAAAAATTTCCTATGATGCGGCCTCTCAAGGCGTAGTGGTGCCGTTTGATAATCCTCTGTACAATTCCGATGCTGAGGCAGTTTATGCTTTGCCTAACAACGAAACGTCAGACGATCTTAATTTGAATCTATCGAAATTGCTTGCTATGAATTGGGATGATGTTCCTACGGTTTTTACTACCAGCAGCATAGTATGCCAGGTTCCCGACGCTCAGCAGCAGAGATTTGTCGCCGATTGCAAATGCCTTGTTACTTCTACGACCCCCGGCCGTCTTTATGATTACCAAGGGGTTCCTATTATGTCTCCCGTCTATGATTCCGCAAATTCGCAGGTTGTCGTTTCCATGCCGTGGATTACTACCGGCTCCGGGAGCAGCAACGTTCCCACTTTGTATATAGGCCAAGTCGCAAAAAATGATTTGACAGCCAAGACTGATTATACGTATACGGTTAAGGCCGCCTATAAAAAAGCTACAGATAATCAGGGGATTAAGACTTTAGAGTCGCCGGATCCGACAAGAGATTCTACGATACCTGAAAATCTTTCTCAGTCGGTAGCGAGACATACTAACGTTGGCGTTTATAGCCGTATATATGCCGATACGTCCATACCTTATGCTTTTAGGCTTGCTCAGTCTAAAGTTGATACTAACCGTTTCTATTTTACCGCTCATGGACTAAGCAGCGAAAATAGCAACGCGGGCATATGGATTTTAAAGGGAAATCAAGTTGAAAAAGCCGTTACTTGGACGGCTGAAGAGCCTCAGGATTATCCTTCGGTTGTTTTTGTAAACGATAAGAGAACCGATCTTCCCGCCGGCTATGAAGAAATTATCTGGGTTTGCTCAGGCGATTCGTTGAATTTTGATACCGGAGATTTCGATAATTCAGCCGGTCTTGAGTCGAAAGAACCGTATGTTTATTCAAAGATTATAAAAGTTAATTGATTTTTGTTAATTTGAGCATTCGGATCCCCTATGGCTTTTCATAGGGGATCTTTTTGTCATATGCCGTCTTTTACGCTGTTTAAAAAACATGTTGTATAAATTTTCTATAATTATCTTAGGCGCCGCTTTAAATCCATAATGATTTTATTACGTTTGAGGAGTTTGATTTGTTTTTGGGGGCATGATCGTTGAGTTTAGAGGTTTTGGCTTTATTATTTTCATAAACGAATCGGGCTTATTATTATAGGAAGAACGGCATACAAATTCATGAATTCGCTTTGAGTTGCGACTCGAAAATATTGAGTAAGAAATCCTAAAAAGACGGCATTTTGTACGCTTTACGCCTTTTCCCTTTCGGCGGCTTTATTGGCGGAGGAAGAGGACGCGACCAAGCCTGCCGATCCTAACGATTATCGGAATTTTAATACCTGATTTTTTTTACGCCGCGTATTATTCGGTTTCTGTTTTTCATGTTTACAAAAAAAAAATCATTTGATATAATTTTTCATACTACTATATAACTAATATATTACCGTTTTAAATCTGCAATGACTTTATACGTTTGAGGAGTTTTATTTTTTATGTTGAGCAATATTGTCGGCATAATCGTCGTTTTTATCAGTTTTGGTTTTATTATTTTTATACATGAACTGGGACATTTTATTATGGCCAGAAGAGTCGGCATAAAAGTTCATGAATTCGCTTTGGGTTTCGGCCCGAAAATATGGAGTAAGAAATCCGAAAAAGACGGCATTTTGTATGCTTTACGCCTTTTCCCTTTCGGCGGATTCGTATCTATGGAGGGAGAAGACGAAACTAAGCCTGCCGATCCTAATGATTTTCAGAATTTTCAAAATAAGACTAATTGGCAAAAAATTAAGGTTATCGCCGCAGGCCCTTTAATGAATTATTTAATGGCCGTCGTACTTTTTTTGTTCGTCGGTTTTGTATTCGGCGTCGGGGAAATGTATCTTAAGCCTAAGGTCGGCAACGTTTTGCCCGATACCCCGGCTCAGAAAATTGGACTTCAGGCCGGCGATATTATTAAACGGATCAATGCCGTGCCGATAGAAGACGCTATGCAGATGATTTCTTTAATACATGAAAGTCCCGGTAAGGAAATAAAAATAGTTATCGATAGGAACGGACATACTTTTGAGAAAACTGCGATTCCAATGGAGAGAGAAATTCCTTATTCGGAAGACGCGGGCTTTGGAAAGGCCGTAAAAATAATAGAAAAAGATTCCAAAAAATTTGCCGTTATCGGAGCGTTAGGCTTTCAGCCGGATACTAAGTCGCTTGATATTCGATTTAATAGAGTTGGTCCCGGAACTGTTGTTTTAGATACGTTAGACAAAACGGTAAAATTTTCTCTTTCTCCTTTTTTGGCCGTAGCTATGATGGTTCAGGGGAAAATAGGATCTAAGGAAGTAGTGGAAGGATCTTCCGGTCCGGTTGGCATAGGACAGATGTTTTTTGAAATGTATAATAAAGGAATCCCCGCCCTGATATTCTTTTTAGCTATTATCAACGTTTTGATAGGAGTGTTTAATCTTATTCCTTTCCCCGCGTTGGACGGTTCCAGAATTGCCTTTATCGCGATAGCTTGGATTAGAAGAAAAGATTTCGCTCCGGAAAAAGAAGGGCTTGTTCATGCCATAGGCTTTTGGGTTTTAATGTTGTTGGTTCTCTTTTTTACATATAACGATATTATAAGGCTTATTAAAGGGATTAAATTTTTCTGATGTTTAACGTTTTTAGAAAGAAAACTCGTCAAGTAAAGGCGAAAGACCTTCCGATAGGCGGCGGAGCTCCGGTGTCCGTACAGACGATGACCAACCGTCCCGCCGAGGATATAGAGGGAACGATAGAGCAGATTTACGAAATAGCTCAGGCAGGCGGAGAGCTTGTAAGAATAGCCGTTCCAAATATGGCTTTTGCTAAAAAAATATCTAAAATAACGGATAAGTCTCCGATTCCGGTGGCGGCTGATATTCATTTTGACGAAAATTTGGCTTTGGAAGCTTTAAATCAAGGAGTAGCCAAGCTTCGTTTAAATCCCGGAAATCTCTCGCATAAAGAGAGACTTTCCGATATTGCCTCTCTTGCCTCTCAATTACATGTACCTATACGCATAGGAGTTAACGAGGGCTCTATTTCTAAAAAAATTCTTGAAAAATACGGTTCTATATGTCCCGAATCTCTTTTAGAAAGCCTTGAAAATGAAGTGAAGCTTTTTGAAAAATTGGAATTTTTTGATTTGGTTCTCTCCGTTAAAACATTTTCTCTTCCTTTGACCCTTAAAGTTCATTCCATGATTGCGGAAAGATTTGATTATCCGGTTCATATAGGAGTGACCGAAGCGGGACTTCCTTATTCGGGTCTGGTTAGATCTTCCGCCGGAATAGGGACTTTACTGCTTTTGGGAATAGGAGATACGGTTAGAGTTTCCCTTACAGGTTCGCCTTTGGAGGAAGTGAAGGCCGCCTGGGAAATTTTAAAGGCCGCCGAGGCGAGAAAGAGAGGACCGATCATAATTTCATGTCCAGGGTGCGGCAGAACCGCGATCGATATTTATACTCTTGCAAATCGGGTGGATAAAGCTTTAGAGACTTTTTCCAAACCTATAACGGTAGCCGTTATGGGCTGCGCCGTAAACGGCCCGGGGGAGGCCAGGCAGGCAGACGTAGGCATAGCCGGAGGACATGGAGAAGGAGTAGTTTTTAGAAAAGGCAAAATTATAAGGAAAGTCCCTGAAAATCAATTGCTTAAAGAACTTATGAATGAAATAGAGACATTATAATTATGAATACGGAAATATTTAACGCTTCCGGTAGCGAAGATATAGCTAAAGCCGCCGAGATTTTAAAAAGAGGCGGTTTACTGGCTTTCCCGACTGAAACCGTTTTCGGTTTAGGCGCCGATATGAATAACGAATCTGCCGTAAAAGCGATTTATAAAGTTAAAGAGAGAAGTTTTTCAAAACCTTTGACGCTTCATCTTTCGTCTTTTGAAGCGGCTTTGCCGTTTGTAAAAAATATTCCCGGGGAAGTTTACGCGTTAGCGGAAAGGTTTCTTCCGGGCCCTTTGACGATTATTTTGGAAAAGACGGCTTCGGTTCCCGATTATGTTACCGGAGGTTTGCGAAAAGTCGGTATAAGGGTTCCTTCCAACGATATTTTTAAGAGTTTGTCCGAAGCTTTTGGAGGCCCTATAGCCGCCACTAGCGCTAATAAGTCCGGAGCGTTGTCTTCTTTATCGTTAGAGCAAACTACGGCGTCTTTAGCTGGCCTTATCGACGGAGTTCTTTCGGGAGAAGACGATATTTTCGGCATAGAATCCACGGTTTTGGATCTTTCTTCAAAACCTTTTAGAGTTTTAAGGAACGGTTTCGTCTCCATAGACGAAATAACCGAAACGTTGGGAATGAGACCGCTGCTATCGGATGACGGCTCTTTATCCGGCATTATAAAGCTTGCTTCTAAGCTGAACGTTATAATAGTAGAAGGAGAGCGAGTAAAAACTCTTAAGAGATTAAAAAGTCTTTACGAACATTATTCCGCGCTTTATGACGGTAAAGTAGGATTGATTTTGACCGAAGGCAGCGAAGAACAGATAGGTTTTTTTCCTAATACTAAGTTTATGGGTTCGAGAAACGAACCTGATTTGATCGCCTCCGGTTTTTTCGCTTGTTTAAAAGCGTTCGAGAAAGCAGGCGCAGAAGTGGTTCTTGTCGAAGGTATTGACAGGAGCGGAAGAGGCTGGGCCGTTATGGATAGGCTTTGCTCGTTTGCTTCCGAGGTTATTCAGGATTCTTCGGCTTTTGAGTAGCGTTTTGATATTTCGTTTTTGGAGTTATTTTTATTTTTTTGCTCGTGAGGCGAGCGTGCCGCGTTTGGAGAAAGGGTTTCGCCTTAAAGGTCAGCGTTGATTTTGTTTTTCTTGCTTTGAAGTTTACTTTGTGTTATAATGACTTAAGATTTTATTTTAGGCTGTCTGTTTGTAAAGCGAAGATAGCGGGCAATAAGTTAGGCTTGTGAACATATCGCGGCTTCTGTTAGTGAACGGAGATTTTTGGAGTTTTATTGCGGTTCTCTAAAATACGTTATAATAGCTTTTAAGGAGATTTTTTATGTCAAAAGAACTTGAAATAACAAAAGATATAACTGTGGCCTGGCTCAACGCATACAAGACCGATCTTTCGATAAGAAGGCAGAAGGGCGTAGTTCCTCTTTTTACCCCGACTAACGAGGAAGTTTTAAATTTTATTACCGAGACATATAAAAGAATCGTCGATTTGTCTGAAGGCAATGAAATTCCCGTTTGCGAGTCGAATCAGGACGGCGACGCATGCGTTCAGAAAAGGATTGAATTGCCGTTGGGATCGCTGCTTCAAACTAAGAAAGAAGCTTTAGCGTCTCTTCCCAAAATAGATTTAAGTTCTCTTCCCAAAGCGGATTTGAGTTCTATTTCAAAAGCGGAGATTAAATTGCCTTTAGCGGATAGTTCTGTTGTTACGACTATGCCCGGAGAGGAACCGGCTAAAAAAAGCGCGAAAGCCAAAAATAAAAAGAAAGCCGAATAAAATGGGCCTTGTTAAGCCTGTAGATAAAGTTAAGTTATTTGTAGGCATGCTTGCCTCCGATATTTCGGAGTTTGAAAAAGTCAGGCCTTATCTTGAAAATTCGTTTGGCAAGATTGATTCCGCAAGCGATTTGATCCCGTTTTCATATACTGATTTTTACGATGAGGAACTTGGAGTCGGCATTTTCAGAAAATTCTATTCCTTTGATTCTTTAATTGACGCTTTAGAACTTTCAGAAGTCAAATTGTGTACGAACGATTTGGAATTGCTCTTTTCGGACGAATGCGGCAGAAGAAGAATTAATCTTGATCCGGGTTACATGGCTCTTTCCAAAATAGCGTTAGCTTCCGTAAAAGAGCGTCCTCATAGGATTCATATCGGAAAGGGAATTTTTGCGGAGACAACTCTTTATTATCGCAGAAAAACGTTTAGACCTTGGGAGTGGACTTATTCGGATTATGCTTCCGCCGAATATATTTCTTATTTTAATTATCTCAGGAGCTTATATGCCGATCAGCTCAATATGCTAAATAAAAACGAACCGAGGTAAAACCAGTGTTTTTTAGCCGTCAGAAAAAAATAGAAGTTCTTATTAACGAATATATAAAACTTTTAAAAACTTCCGCGGCTTCATTTCGTTTAGGTTTTTCGGTTTTTCTTGCAGACGGCTTTAACGATGAATTTTCCGCTTTAGTAGCCGGCACGCATGAGATAGAATCCAAGATGGACTCGATTAAGCGGGAAGTCGCTTATGAGATGTATTCAAAGACAATTCTTCCTGAGTCTAGAGGAGATATACTGCGATTAATTGAGTTAGCTGAAAAAATTCCGGGTTTTATGCAGTCTGTTTTATTTGAAATTCAGACTTGCGATTTGCGTTTTCCTAAAGTAATTTCAGGCGACTTATCGCGTTTGGCCGACGAATCCTCCAATGCCGCCGAATATGCCGCAGATTGTTTTTTATCCGTTTTTTCAAAGAAAGAAAAAGTTTTTGAATTAGCCGAAAAAATAGATCAAATAGAAAGCCGCTGCGATATTTTAGAACGAAATATAATTTCGTCTGTTTTTAAACTCTCCGTTGACTCCGGAAATAAGGTCCTTCTTAAATATTTTGTCGAGCGTCTTGGAGCGGTGAGCGATTCTTGCGAGCATCTGTCTGATTTATCCGTTATCGTCAGCGTAAAGGGGCAAATTTAAGTTTTGTTTTCTCCTTTACATTTTCTCGGCGGAGCTTTTCTTGGCTGGTCTATCGGAGGAATGGATTTTGCGGCTTTATTTGGAGCTGCCGTATCGGCTAAAATGGTGCGATATTGGCATGGCGTTATTTTGGCCTGTTTATTTTGTCTTGCCGGGTGTCTTTTTCAAGGTTATCAAGGTATTGAAACTATAGGTTCTTTAACTTCCCAATCTCTTGCCACGGCTTTTATTTCGTCCATAGCCGCCGCGATTGCGATAACCGTTCTTAATTTTTTTAAATTGCCTATTCCTACTTCTCAAGCCGTAGTCGGGAGTATTGCCGGAATTGCGGTTGTTACGGGAACTTTTAGTTTGTCTGCTTTTGGGCGCGTTTTTTTATGTTGGTTGGCCACTCCGATTCTCGCTTGTATTTTAGCCGTTCCTCTGTATTTCATTTTGGGACAAATCATAAATAGGTTTAATTTTAATATATTTCAAAGAGATATTTTTTACAGAATAAGTTTAATTGCTGTCGGCTGTTACGCCTCTTACGCCATGGGCGCCAATACCGTGGCTAACGTCGGCGCGGTATTCGTAAGTTCGGGAGCTTTAACTCCTTTTCAGGCGGCTTTTCTTGGCGGCGTATTTATTCTTGCGGGAATAGCCACTTTTAGCAAAAGAATCGTCGATACCGTCGGCCATGGTATTGTGCGTTTGGATTCTTTTTCCGCTTTTGCCGCCGTTCTCGCCGAAGCTTTAACCGTTCATTTTTTCGCTTTTATAGGAATTCCGGTTTCGCTTACTCAGGCTTTAATAGGCGCGATAGTTGGCATTGGTTTAATCAGAGGCGTAAAATCCATTAAGGCGAGAAATTTGCGAAGTATTATTTTAGGTTGGTTAGTAGTTCCTGTTTTTGCGTTCCTTTTATCGTTTGGAACGTTTTGTCTTTGCAAGGCGTTTTATCCGTCTTTATTTTAGATGTTTTTATCGTATATTTTGATTATATTCGAGTAAAAAAGTATTGATCAAGGGTTTAATTAATGGAAGACAACAATATTTCAGAATGTCCCCGATGCGGCGGCAGCGGAAAATGTATAGAATGCGGCGGAGCCGGTTTTACGACTTGCGCTTCTTGCGGCGGAACTGGCGAAGTTAAATCCGTTAAATGTTCCGAGTGTTCCGGAAAAGGCAAGATAGAATGCTCTCCTGATTGTGAAGTTTGTTCCGGAAAAGGTGTTTTAGAATTTCAGCCTCGTATTATTAAATCTTCCGAGAAACAGGAAGATCGTCAAGTTTATGTCGCTTTTATTCCCAAGAAGCCTGTAGTTTCTTTATCTCTTATCGCCTTAAGTTTTTTATTAACTTTGATGAGCGGTATGCTTTTCGGCTCCGGTAATAAATTTTTTGAGTTTGGAGTTTTCTATTCTCCTTGGTTCCTTGAAGGTCAGTTATGGAGAATTATAACGGCTATGTTTTTGCATGGTTCTCCTCTTCATTTGCTTTTTAATATGTATTGTCTGTATATTTTGGGACCTACGTTAGAGCAAATTTTGGGAAGAATAAAATTTTTATCCCTTTATTTCGTATCGGGAGTAACAGGTTTTGTCGTCAGTATGATTTTTATGCCAGACGCTTTTTCGGTAGGAGCTTCCGGAGCTCTTTTCGGCGTTATGACGGCTTATTTTGCTCTTTATTTAAGATTTCGTCTTTTTGACAGAGTGATTATTAATCAGCTCCTGTTTTGGGTTGCCGTAAATTTTGCGTTTGGTTTGTTTGTTCCGAATATTAATATGTGGGCTCATCTTGGCGGCGGTATAGCGGGATTTTTATATATTTACACTATTCGACTTTTGAGGCGATAACAGATGAGAATACTTATCTACGGATTGACGGACATTTCTTTTCTTATAATAAAAGATCTTTGTTCCGAACATGATATTACCGTTGTTGACGAGCGGGAAGATCTTCCGCCACGATTTGAAAAATTAGATATTAATTTTATATCGGGAAACATTTCCGATTCCGCCGTTTTGGCAGCCGCTAACGCGAAGGAATGCGATCTTTTTATATCCTGCAGCCCTTACGATGAGTCTAATATAGTAGCTATTTGGGCCGTTACCAGGTTTTCGGACGCGGAAACCGTTTGTTTCGTAAGCAAATTGGAATATTTCAGGAATATTTATAATAATGATTCTTATCTTTCCGACTTTGGCATAGATCATGTTCTTTGGGCCGAGGAGGCGTTAGTTCAGGAAATTTTTAGGATTGTTTCGGTTCCCGAAGCTATTTACGTCGATTATTTTGAGGGCGGGAAAGCGCGTCTTTTCGAATATAAAATAAAAGATGATTCTGCTCTTATAAATAAGGACTTAAGATCTTGTTCTTTTCCCGACGATACGATTATGCTTGCTCTTACAAGAGACGGGGAACTTTTTATCCCTAAGGGTTCCACTAAACTTAGAGCGGGGGATCGTCCTATTTTTATAGGGAGTCCTAAAGGTTTGAGTTTGCTCGCCAGGGATTTGTTTTTTACGAGAGACGACAGGATTGATTCGGTTGCGATTATCGGCGGAGGCAACATAGGTTTTATGCTTGCTCAAAAATTGGAGGCCGTAAGAATTAAGACTAAAATTTTAGAAACAAACATGGATAGATGCGAATTTCTATCCGAAAAACTTTCTAAAACTTTAGTTCTACATTCAAATTCTTTAGATTATGAGTTTTTTGAAGAAGAAGAAATAGGCGAATCCGACGCTGTGGTCAACGTTACCGACAATGACCAAACTAATCTTTTTTGTTCAATAATGGCCGGACAGATGGGAGCCGGAAAAATTTTTGCAAAGGCTTCTTCCGATTCTTTGATCCCAATGTTCGAAAAATCGGGAGTAGACGTTGTTTTGTCTCCGGAACGCGCTATTTTAAACGAGCTAAGGAACAAGATTATTAATAAAGACAAGAATCTTTTGGCCGTAGTCGCCAGAGGTCAGGGACAACTTCTTGAGATAGAGGTTCCGGAGTCTTTTGATTCGAGGCAAATCAAGGATCTTAACATTCCGCGTAGCGCTATAATCGGAGTCGTGCGCCGCGGAAGGCATATCACCATACCTAAAGGCAATTCTTTTCTTTACAAAGGCAATAAGATGATCGTTTTTACTAAAGCTTCCGATTCGGAGGCTGTAAAGGAGTTTTTCCGAAGAGCAGATGAGACTTGATTATATTACCAGCGCTATAGGTTTGGCGCTGATGTATTTCAGCGTAACCTTTATTTTTCCGTCTTTAACCGCAGTTTATTACGGCGATTACTATGCGATTTATCCCTTTATTCTTTCCGCGGCTTTTACATATGCGGTAGGGGCCGTATTTCATAGCGTGTGGGGAGCCAGGAGAAAATTTGATTCTTTAAAGAAAAAAGAAGCTCTTTGCATAGTGGCTTTTGCATGGATTTTAATATCTCTTTCGGCTGCGATTCCGTTCTTATTTTTCGGCTTTTCTTTTGCCGACGCGGTGTTTGAATCCTCTTCCGCAATTACTACATGCGGAGCGTCCGTGATAACCGATTTTTCCCTTTATCCTAAAGCCGTGTTTTTTTGGAGAAGTTTTTGCCACTGGATCGGAGGTTTGGGAATAATAGTTTTGTTCATAGCTATTCTTCCTCAATTTGCCGTAGCAGGCAGGCAGATGTTTTTTGCCGAATCCGCGAATCCGAATAAGGAGAAATTGGCTCCAAGGATGCAGTATAACGCTTTAAATTTGCTGCTCGTCTACTTTTTACTTTCTATTCTTTCCGTGTTTTTTTTGTACGTCGCCGGAATGCCCTTGTTCGACGCTGTGTGCAATTCTTTTTCAATGATTTCCGCCGGCGGTTTATCTCCTAATCAAGACAGTATAGCCGGTTATAAGAGTAACGCCATAGTATGGATCTGCATAGTGTTTATGTTTTTGGGCGGAACTAATTTCGCTTTACAGTATAAAGTCATATTTCACCGGAATTTTAAATCTCTTTTTAAAAGTTCGGAATTTAGAGCGTATTTTTTTATAATACTTATTGCAAGTCTCGTCATCAGTATATTCATTACCTTGGACGAAGGACTCCCTTCAAGAGTAATTTGGATAGATAATTTTAGGGACGCTTTGTTTCATACCGTATCTCTAATGACTTCTACGGGCTTTTATGCGACTAATCATGACGAATGGGACGCGAAGGCTAAAATTATTCTGATGTTTCTTGTATTTATAGGCCCTTCAGCCGGTTCTGCCGGAGGCGGTATTAAGGTAATACGAATAATTTACGTGTTAAAATTTTTGAAGAGGGAATTTATTTTAATGCTTCACCCCAAGGCGGTTATTCCGATAAAATTGGATAAAGCTCCGGTTTCTCCGCTTGTAGGGCAGCAGATTTTGAGTTTTGTCTTTTTTTATTTTTTGATTTTTGCGGTTATAGCCATGGTTGTTTCTATGATCGAAGACAGCGTTTTGACGGGACTGATCGCGTCAGCTACTTCTATCGGAAATACCGGCTTGGGATTCGATTCTTTAGGCCCTTCGGGCAATTTTTCGCATTTGTCTGCGGCCTCAAAATTTATTTTGTCCTTCGCTATGATTATAGGCAGGCTGGAGCTGATTCCAATGCTTGTTATGTTTAATCCCGATTATTGGCGACTTGCTTCTTCCGTTAAAGATAAGAAAGCTCCGAAGTAATTTTTGATTTTGGAATCGGTTTATAATTTTATTATGAGCAGACTTGAAGAATTGCTACGGGAATCTGCCCCGACGTGGTGGAATACAAGACTATAAACGAGGAATATAAAAGACTAAACGGTCATAGATACATATGAAAAAGATATTCAAAATGCTAATATCATTAGAGTTCCGGCAGTGTTAGTTTAGTCTCGCGGGTTAATTGATGCTATATATTTTGAAAGGTCATTTACATTTAAAAATGAGATGTGGGCATATACACATCAGGAAAAAATTTCTGTTAAATATCTTTACTATGTTTTGAAAAAAATATTCAAAAGTTTAGAGAATTTGCCTCTGGTATGGGTTCTTTGCCTCAGATACCTTTAAAAGTAACAGAAGATTTTCAATTCTTCTTCCTCCTCTTGCGGTTCAGCGTGAGATCGTGCGTATTTTGGATAAATTTTCCGAGCTTACTTCAGATCTTACTTCCGGTTTGCCGGCCGAAATCGAAGCGAGAAAGAAACAATACGAATATTATCGCGACAAACTTTTGGATTTTAAGGAAATTAAAATTTCGGAAAAATAAAGAAGGACGATTTTTTTTCGTCCTTCTTTATTTTTTATTATATTAAAAGTTTGCGCTTAGCCTCGGCGGAAAATATAAATATGCCGGGGGACAGAATCGAACTGTCGACACCATGATTTTCAGTCATGTGCTCTGCCAACTGAGCTACCCCGGCATAAAAATGGCGAGGACGACGGGATTTGAACCCGCGATCTTCGGCGTGACAGGCCGACGCGTTGAACCGCTACGCTACGCCCTCGTATTTATACAAGATATATTGAATTTTAGATGGGCGAAACAGGATTTGAACCTGTGACCCCCTACATGTGAAGCAGGTGCTCTACCGCTGAGCCATTCGCCCTTCTTCCGTTAACTGAAGGATTCGCTCGCTTCAATGAACCTTATTATAGCGATCTATTTTTGTTTTGTCAATAGGTTCCTTTATTTTTTTTTGTCAAATAGTTCCGAACGCAAAGTTTGGGAACGGATAACATTTTGGCGTGGAATGTTAACAAAAAAAGTATTGTTTTTATTTATGAAAGATTATATAATAAAAAACTCAAAAAATAAAAAGGTTGGAAGTTTGTATGAATAAGGTTGCCGTAAGATTTGAACATTCCTGCTTCTCTCCGATCGACGTTTTTGTCTGCGAGGTTTGCGGACAAAGAACCGGAACTTTGGATTGCTATCTTTCCGAAGACGGAAAAAGCGCTTGGATTTGCCCTAAGTGCAGAAGGAATTATCTTGTTAAGGCAAGAGGAGGAATGTCTCTTCCGAATATATGTATGAAGTAGTTTTCGAATCGTTTTTTTATTGCGGTTTTATTTATTAATTTCTGCGCCGCGGTCTTGACATTATTTTTTTTCTTTGTTATCATTGTTAAACGTGTAAAATGCATTTCGCAGGATGTGACATATAATTATTTTCGATATAAAATTTTTCTGAATTAATTTTATAACATATGAAAGCGAGGTTCTGTTAAAATGAATCTGGCTTTTTTGTATTTTTCAGAGGGAGGCTGTCGTTAATGGGAATAGAAAAAGCTCTTCATAACCGGAAAGCGAAAAAGATTAGTTTTCAGCGTATAGAGCAGGCAATAGATATCCCTAATCTTATTGAACTGCAGAAAACGTCTTACGAAGCTTTTTTAAATCAGGGTATAAAAGACGTTTTTGCCGATATTTCGCCTATAAAAGATTTTACTGGAAATTTAATGCTTGAGTTTAAATCCTATACCTTAGGGACTCCTATACATTCTATTGAAGAATGCCAGGAAAAAGACATGACTTATGCCCGGCCTTTAAAGGTTAAAGTCGAGTTAACCGCTTTGGAAGACGGTCAGGTAAAAGAAGTTAAAGCCCAGGAAATTTTTATGGGCGATTTCCCTTGTATGACTCATAAAGGAACTTTCGTTATAAACGGAGCCGAGAGAGTTATAGTAAGTCAATTAGTGCGTTCTCCCGGCATTTATTTTCAGACAGTTCCGGATCCTTCCGGAAAAATTCTGTATTTAGGCATGATTATTCCTAACAGAGGCGCCTGGCTGGAATTTGAAAACGATATTTCCGATATAATAGGCGTTAGGATTGATCGTAACAGAAAAATTCCCGTTACCGTTTTAATAAGAGCCTTGGGAGCTTTGAGCGAGCCTGACGAGCCTAATTACGTCGATATTTCCACGGATGAGGATATTCTGGAGCTGTTTGATTATAATCCTATTATTAAGGAAACTTTACAGAAAGACAGCTTTAAAACGAAAGAAGAAGCCTTGTTGGAAATTTACAGGAAACTGCGCCCGGGGGATCCTCCGAACGTAGAAAACAGCAAAGCTCTTCTTAAAGGTCTTTTTTATGAGCCTAAAAGATATAATCTCGGCAAGGTCGGACGCTATAAATTTAATAAAAAATTAGGCGTTAAGGTCAGCTGCGCCAAATGCGGGACTTACGCGAAGTCGGGAATTACGGTATGTCCCGAATGCGGCGGCTCGATGGTCTACGACGAGGTTATAGGGGCGCAGGATATAATTCTTGCCGTTAAGTATATGCTTGCTCTCGTAGGAGGAGAGTCCCAACTTATATCCGATAACGATATAAGAGATACCGTAGCCGTTAAATCGGACGATATAGATCACCTTGGAAACCGAAGAGTCAGAGCCGTCGGAGAACTTCTGCAGAATCAGCTCAGAGTAGGTATGCTTAGACTTGAAAGAGTCGTTAAGGAAAGAATGACCGTTCAGGATATCGAAACGGTTACTCCTCAGGCTCTGATTAATATACGTCCGGTAGTAGCCGCCATAAAAGAATTTTTCGGTTCCAGCCAGCTTTCGCAATTTATGGATCAGACTAACTCTCTTTCGGAGCTGACTCATAAAAGGAGAATATCGGCTTTAGGTCCAGGAGGCTTAAGCAGAGAAAGGGCGGGATTTGAAGTTAGAGACGTCCACTATTCTCACTATGGAAGAATATGTCCCATCGAAACTCCGGAAGGTCCTAATATAGGACTTATAGGCGCTTTGGCGTGTTTTGCGAAAGTAGACGACTTTGGCTTTATTATGACTCCCTACAGAAGAGTTAAGGATGGCTTCGTAACTCGCGAAATAGATTATTTAAGCGCGGATGAAGAAGATAAATATATAGTAGCCCAGGCAAATACTCCTTTGGACGCCTCTGGCAATATTATGCCTTCAAAGGTGGTAGCCAGATACAGAAGCGCGAATATTGTAACCGAAAAAGAAAAAGTCGATTATTTCGACGTGTCGCCAAAACAAGTCGTCAGCGTAGCTACCGCTTTAATTCCTTTCCTTGAGCACGACGACGCCAACAGAGCTTTGATGGGAGCCAACATGCAGCGTCAGGGCGTCCCGCTTGTAAAACCTCAGGCGCCAATAGTAGGCACGGGTATGGAATTCAGAGCCGCTAAAGATTCCGGCGCGTTGGTTAATTCCGTAGAGGCCGGAGTCGTGGTAGAAGTTAATTCCGACAGAATTGTTCTTCAAGACGCCAACGGCAAGAAGCATCCTTATAATTTGATGAAGTTTAAACGTTCTAACGCAGGCACTTGCATAAATCAAAGGCCTATCGTATCTAAAGGAGAATATGTCGAAGCTAATCAGCTGATCGCGGACGGTTCTTCAAGCGATAACGGAGAATTGGCTTTGGGCAGAAACGTTTTGGTCGCTTTTATGCCTTGGGAAGGCTACAATTATGAAGACGCTATTTTGCTGAGCGAAGAACTTGTTCAAGACGACGTTTTCACTTCCATCCATATCGAAGAATATGAGTGCGAAGCGCGAGATACTAAGCTTGGCCCCGAGGAAATAACCAGAGATATTCCGAACGTTGGAGACGACGTTCTGCATGATTTGGACGAAAGAGGCATAGTCAGAGTCGGAGCAGACGTTCGTCCCGAAGATATACTGGTAGGAAAGGTGACTCCTAAAGGAGAGACCGAACTTACCGCTGAAGAACGTCTTTTAAGAGCTATATTCGGAGAAAAAGCCAGAGACGTAAGAGACACCTCTTTAAAAGTGCCTCATGGAGAAAAAGGCAAAGTTATAGACGTTAAGGTTTTCTGCAGAGAAAATAACGACGAATTGGCTCCCGGGGTTAACAGGCTTGTTAGAGTTTACGTAGCCCAGAAAAGAAAAATTCTTCAAGGCGATAAAATGGCCGGGAGACATGGAAATAAAGGTATTATAGCCAAGATCCTTCCTATAGAAGATATGCCTTTCTTGGCAAGCGGTCGTCCGATTCAGATTATTTTGAATCCTCTTGGCATTCCTTCTCGTATGAATATCGGTCAAATACTTGAAACTCATCTCGGATATGCGGCCGAGAGACTGGGAATGAGAGTCGCCTGCCCGGTATTCGAAGGAGCGCCTGACGACAATATTCTTAATATGCTTAAAAAGGCGAATCTTCGCGATAATTTGAAAAAGAAAGGCATATATCTTTCCGCCGAATCTTTAGATAAACTCGCGGCCAGTCATGACCCTGTCGTAAGATTGAGAGTTTTCCTTTCCCAGCGTTATCTTAATCTTACCGAAGAAGATTTGAAAAAATTGATTTCTTCGCAGCAGGCAAGAGACACTCTTATTCGACAGGCAAAAAAGCGCAAAATAGATATTTCCAGAGAAAAACTTAACGAAATTCTGGAAGATTTATCGACTTTGGAACGTCTTAGAAGAGTTTGCGCAGAGGAACATATTGAAATTCCCGAGGAAAAGCTTCGAGAAATTGCCAAATATATAGAAGATTTCATGGATTCTCCCGAAGACGCTAAAACCAATCTTTTTGACGGCAGAACCGGAGAGCCTATAGACAATAGGATAACCGTGGGACAGATATATATCATGAAATTGGCCCACTTAGTCGACGATAAGATACACGCTCGTTCTACGGGGCCGTATTCTTTGATAACTCAGCAGCCTTTGGGCGGAAAAGCTCAGTTTGGCGGACAGCGGTTCGGAGAAATGGAAGTATGGGCGTTGGAAGCTTATGGAGCCGCATATACGCTTCAGGAGCTTTTGACGGTAAAATCTGACGACGTTGTAGGCCGAGTTAAAACTTATGAAGCTATCGTCAAGGGAGAAAACGTTCTTGAACCGGGTATTCCCGAGTCGTTTAAAGTTCTTATTAAAGAGCTTCAAAGTCTCTGTCTGGACGTAAAGATTCTTTCCGCAGACGAAAACGGGAAGCTTACAGAGGTTGAACTTAAGGGAACCGAGGAGTTTGACAGCCGCCTTCCCGTTCAGGCCAAGGCAGTTGGAATCCCTGCTATCGAATCAAATTAAACGCTTTCGTTTCATTTTAGTTAATAAAAATAACGGCGCGCCGTCAGAGTTTTTCTTGTGAAATCTGTTCGGCGGCTTTGCGCTATTCAGGGAGGACACAGGACATGATTGATGTTAACAATTTTGATGCTATGAAAATAGGGCTTGCATCTCCCGAGCGAATAAGACAATGGTCTTACGGAGAAGTAAAAAAACCGGAAACCATTAATTACAGAACTCTTAAACCTGAAAGAGACGGACTTTTCTGCGAAAAGATTTTTGGTCCGACGAAAGATTGGGAATGTCATTGCGGCAAGTATAAAAGAGTCCGTTTCAGAGGTATCGTATGCGATAAATGCGGCGTTGAAGTTACTCGTTCCAAAGTCAGAAGAGAGCGCATGGGCCATATAGAACTTGCCAGTCCGGTTTCTCATATTTGGTATTTTAAGGGCGTTCCTACCCGCACCGGACTTCTTTTGGATATGTCGCCCAGAACCCTTGAAAAAATTATCTATTTTGCTTCTTATGTCGTTACGGATCCCGGAAATACCGATCTTAATTTTAAACAGCTTCTTACAGAGACGGAATACAGAGAAAAACGCGAGCAGTATGGAGACGGCTTCGTAGCTATGATGGGAGCCGAAGCTATGAAAGAACTTTTATCCAGAGTCGATCTCGAAGATCTTTATAAAAAATTGCGCCGAGACGTAAAAACGCTTCAAGGTCAAAAGAGAAGCAAAGCTATTAAAAGACTTGACGTCGTCGAAGCTTTCAGAAAATCGGGAAATAAGCCGACATGGATGATTCTGGACGCTCTTCCGGTTATTCCTCCGGAAATACGTCCGATGGTTCAGCTTGAAGGCGGACGTTTCGCCACTTCTGATTTAAACGATCTTTACAGAAGAGTTATAAACAGAAACAACAGACTAAAAAGACTTTTGAATCTTGGAGCTCCCGATATTATCGTCAAAAATGAAAAGCGTATGCTTCAGGAAGCCGTAGACGCTTTGATAGATAACGGAAGAAGGGGGAGACCGGTAACCGGACCTAATAACCGTCCTTTAAAATCTCTTTCGGATATGCTTAAAGGTAAACAGGGACGCTTCAGACAGAATCTGCTTGGCAAGAGGGTCGACTATTCCGGCAGAAGCGTTATCGTCGTAGGGCCTCATTTAAAACTTCACCAATGCGGTCTTCCCAAAGAAATGGCTTTGGAACTTTTTAAGCCTTTCGTTATGAAAAAACTTGTAGACAAAGGCTTAGTTCATAATATTAAAAGTTCTAAGAAGATGGTTGAAAGAGTCAGACCTGAAGTTTGGGACGTGCTTGTGGAAGTCATTAAAGATCATCCGGTTCTTCTGAATAGAGCTCCTACTCTTCATAGGCTTGGAATACAGGCTTTCGAGC
Source organism: uncultured bacterium (assembly GCA_949288455.1). GTDB lineage: Bacteria > Vulcanimicrobiota > CADAWZ01 > CADAWZ01 > CADAWZ01 > CASEKF01. The sequence continues at coordinate 32,994 of CASEKF010000053.1, read as the reverse complement.
CTGTTTTAGTCGAAGGAAAGGCCATACAGCTCCATCCTTTGGTATGTACTCCTTATAACGCCGATTTCGACGGAGACCAAATGGCCGTTCATCTTCCGCTTTCCGCGGGAGCTCAAGCTGAAGCGAGACTTCTTATGCTTTCGGCGAATAATATACTTCTTCCGGCTTTTGGAGTTCCAGCATGTACTCCTACTCAGGATATGGTTCTCGGCTCCTATTACCTTACTATAGATAAAGTGAACGCTAAAGGAGAAGGCAGATATTTTTCTTCCGAAGACGAAGCCATACTGGCATATGATTCCGGAGATATAGAGTTGCATGCGCTAATAAAAGTTATGCGTCAGGCAACCGTAGCGACTCCAGAAGGCTCCGTGGTAAAGAACGAGCTTTTGGAAACTACGGCGGGCAGAATAATTTTTAATCAAGCTATTCCCAAAGATTACGGCATCGATTATGTCAACGAAACCGTCGGGAAAAAGCTTTTGGCAAAGCTCGTTTATGAATGTCATAGAAATCATGGAAATTCCAAAACGGCTATACTGCTTGACAATATAAAAGCCCTGGGCTTTAAATACGCTACTAAATCAGGGACTACGATCGGCATCGAAGACGTGCAGATCCCTCCCGAAAAGAAAGAAATCTTGGCCAATGCGGACGCGGAAGTAGCCGTTGCCGAACGTCAGTACGATATGGGATTTATGACTGACGAGGAAAAGTATCGTAAAATTATTTCTATATGGAATAGAACGACAAACGACGTTGAAGAAGCTATGATGCGTTATCTCGATCGTTTGAATCCTATCTATATGATGGCTCATTCGGGAGCCAGAGGAAACCCTGCTCAGGTTAAGCAGATCGCCGGTATGCGCGGACTTATGGCCGACCCTTCAGGCCGAATTATTCCTCTTCCTATTCGCGCTAACTTTAAGGAAGGACTTTCGGTTCTGGAATATTTTATCTCGACTCACGGAGCCAGAAAAGGGCTTGCCGATACGGCCTTAAGAACGGCCGATTCCGGTTATCTTACAAGACGCCTCGTCGACGTGGCTCAGGATATTATAGTTAGAGAAGACGATTGTCACACGACCGAGTCCGTTTATATGACTGATATAAGCGACGGTTACAACTCAATAGTTTCAATAGGCGAACGTTGTTTAGGCAGAGTAATGGCCGAAGACGTGCTCGATCCCGAAACGGGAGAAGTGATCGTGCCGGCGGGTAAGGAAGTCGACGAAAGAGAGTCCGCTCTTATAAATAAAGCCGGGGTAGTAGGAGCGAAGGTACGTTCCGTATTGACATGCAAGACTAAACATGGGGTATGCCGCAAGTGTTACGGCCGGAATTTAGCTACGGGTAAAACTGTAGAAATAGGCGAAGCCGTCGGAACCATAGCCGCTCAATCTATCGGAGAACCGGGAACTCAGCTGACTTTGAGAACATTCCATACCGGAGGCGTGGCGACTGAAGATATTATTCAGGGTCTTCCGAGGGTAGAAGAGCTTTTTGAAGCCCGTAAACCGAAACATTGCGCCGTAATTTCTGAAATAGACGGTATTTTAAGCGTCGTTGACGACGATAAAAATATCATGCGCAAACTCATAGTAAGAGGCGAAAACGGTCAGGAATGCGTTTACAATGTTCCTACTACGGCCAGATTGAGACATATAGACGGGCGCCGTCTGGCCGACGGAACCGAGGTTAAATATGTCAAGGCCGGAACTCAGCTGACCGAAGGTTCTAAAAATCCGCATGACGTATTGAGAATTCAAGGCGTCGTAGAAATTCAAAAGTATATCGTAGACGAGATTCAAATAGTTTACAGATCTCAGGGCGTGGATATTAACGATAAGCACGTTGAAGTTATTGTCCGTCAAATGCTGAGAAAAGTTAAGGTTGAAGACGCCGGAGAGACGAGCTTGATGCCCGGCACCCTTATTGACGCAAGCGAATTTGAAGAAGCTAACAGGAAAATAAAGGAAGAGCTTGGCGACGCTCCGGAAAATCTTGCGGTGGCGAAACCGGTCATTCTTGGAGTCACTAAAGCTTCTCTCGCTACGGATTCGTTCTTATCCGCCGCTTCTTTCCAGGAAACTACCAGAGTGTTGACTGAAGCCGCGATAAACGGAAAGATCGATCCTTTGCTGGGGCTGAAGGAAAACGTTATCATAGGCAAACTTATTCCCGCCGGAACAGGTATGCCGAGATACAGACAAGTTGAATTTGACGGCGCGATTCCTCCTCCGGTTCAAACTTGGGCCGCTAAGGAAGAAGATTCGTTTGACGAAGAACGTGATTTAACCGAAGCTTTGAGAGAGATTTCGGGAGGTACTTATCAAATGCCGGAACCTGAGCCTTCCTCGGACGCCGAGGAAGCTCAAAGCGACGTCGATTTTGATCCTGACGCCGATATGGAAGAAAAAACCGACTTATTCGATTTAGGTATGGACGTAAGAGACGTCGAGTCGGATTTATTGTCGGACGGCGACAATGCGGATCTTGACGGCTCAGAGTTTTAAGAGAGCTTATCGGAAGATTCGTAATTCTGCTTATAGGCTTTAAGAATTTTGTTATGAGGTCTCTTCTCCGCAAAAAAATTTTTTGCGGAGAAGAGACGGACTCCTTTTAAAAGGAAGATAAAAGACCGTTAGAGAATAGATAAAGACAACGCGACATTACTTTTATGCGAGGTTTTTTCTGGCTTATGGAACCTAAACTTCGGAGTTTTATTTTTTGCGACGCAGTCGTTCCCGCTTTAGACGGAAAGATGATATGTTATGGAATTTTTTCCGATCTTTTTGTCTCTAAGTTTCCTGTGTCTTATCCTCAGTTTTCCATAATGTCTACATGGTTTAAAGGCGAAGGATTCCATATACAGCAGATAAAAATCATGAACGCCGCCAGAACGGCTATTATTTCTCAGTCTTCCGAAATGTTTTTTACGTTAAACAATCAGACGGAAACCGTTAATCTTAAAACCGACGTAAATCAAATAGTGTTTCAAGACGGCGGACCTTATTTTTTTCAGGTCTATCTGGACGGCGAAATGGTTGACGAATTTCCTTTGTATCTTCGCTTAAAAGAAAGTTAGAAAGGCGTAATATTAATTGCTATGAAGGATAAAGTAAAACTTATTATAGATAAGATTCGTCCGGCTCTTCAAGCGGACGGCGGCGATTTAGAGCTTATTGAAGTAAGCGACGACGGAGTTGTCAAAGTTAGTTTAAGAGGAGCTTGCGGAAGTTGTCCTATGAGTCAAATGACTTTGAAGATGTTCGTTGAGAAAACTTTGATCCAGGAAGTCGCCGGAGTTAAAGAAGTCGTTAACGTTATTTAACTGAAATATTTCGGCAAGAAGTCCTTAGGTAAGGCGGGGGAGGGGGATGAAATTTCTTCCGTTTTGCAATAGGAACCGCGGGACATACGGGGATAGCTCGATTATACTTAGCGCATTGCTACCGTTGAACGAGAGACGGATGTTCGCCAAGCGCGAAAAGAAGTTCTCGTTTTTTAGGCGGAAGAGGGTGTCGCTCGCCCCATTAATATGATTCCGGATACCTGAACGAAGTTTTAATATATGAAATTACGAGTCGGCAAGACAGATTATAGATATAGAGTAAAATTATATTCGGGGCGGCGGTTATCTGAATTTGCGCGTTGCGGAGATAGGTTTATGTTAAGGCATGGCAATATGCCTGAAATTTATTATCTATCGTCGAAACAAAGAAAACCCGGTAGTCTTAGCGGCCGGGAATTCTCTTTCATTTGAGTTATACGTTTGTTTCCGGGGGGATATCTCTTATATTTAGACATACCCCCCTTTTATTTTTGCGCTAGAATGGGATTAGTTTGTATTTTAAATACGGCGACGAATTAAACTGCCGATATAAACGTTTGGCAGTCAGCTGACAGATATGGGGATATATGTTAAAGGAGGATGAATTATCATGGAAAAGTTTAAAGTGAGAGATATTTCTCTCGCTGAAGCCGGTAAAAAGAAAACTGAATGGGCCGAGGCGCATATGCCTGTTATGATGGCGTTACGCAAAAAATATTCTCAAACGAAACCTCTTAAAGGCATGAGAATTGCCGGCTGTATTCATGTGACAAAGGAGACGGCTGTTCTTGTCAAAACTTTTATCGCTGCGGGAGCCGAAGTTTCCTGGAGCGGGTGCAACCCTCTTTCTACTCAAGACGATATAGCCGCGGCTTTGGCTGCCGAAGGAGTTTCCATTTACGCTTGGCATGGTCTTTCAGTGGAAGAATTTTATTGGTGTATTGAAAGAACGCTTGATTTTAAGCCTACTTTGACTCTTGACGACGGAGCCGATCTTATTTTTACAATTCATAACAGATTCCCTCATTTGGCGGAACATATAATAGGAGGAACGGAGGAAACGACTACCGGAGTTCATAGATTGAGAGCAATGGGCAACGACGGAAAGCTTCTTTATCCGGTTTTGGCGGTTAACGACGCCGAAACTAAATGGGATTTTGATAACGTTTACGGCACAGGTCAATCGTCTATAGACGGTATCGTAAGATCTTCCAATATTCTGATAGCCGGAAAAGTATTTGTCGTAGCCGGCTACGGCCATTGCGGAAAAGGTTTGGCCATGAGAGCCAGAGGGCTGGGAGCTAAGGTGGTAGTGACGGAAGTTAAGCCTACCGCCGCATTGAAGGCCGTGATGGACGGTTTCGACGTGATGACTATGGATGAGGCCGCTAAAATCGGAGACATTTTCATTACCGCAACCGGAATGAAAGACGTTATAGTAAAGCGTCATTTTGAGTCTATGAAGGACGGAGCTGTCGTTTGCAATACCGGACATTACGACGTAGAGCTGAATATTCCCGATTTAGAGTCCATATGCGTTTCTAAACGCGAAATCAGACCTAATAACGAGGAATATCTGAAACCCGACGGCAATAAAATTTATTTATTGTGCAGAGGACGACTGGTCAATTTAGCCGGAGCCGAAGGACATCCTTCCGAAGTTATGGATATGAGTTTCGCAAATCAATTTATGTCTATGATTAGAATGAAAGAGGAAGGCTCCTCAATGGAAAATAAAGTATACGATATTTCCGAGGAGCAGGATCAAGAAATCGCTCTTTTAAAACTTCAAACTATGTCCAAAAGTATAGATATGTTGACTCCTGAACAGATTGTCTACGCGTCTGATTATTCCGCGGGAACTTAATTTTAGATTTTTGCGGCAATTTATCTCCCCGCTATTAAGGCAGAAGGATAAATTGCGTTTGGTTTTGCGGTAAAATCCGCTCGGACGCACAGGGGTGGCTGGTCGACGCTAAGCTCATTGTGAACTTTCTGATCTGCGTCGACTGTTCGCAAAGCGCTAAAGAGAGTTTACGAGTGAATAGGCCGGGACGGAGTTCCCCGATAAACAAAAAAACCGAGGCGTTTAGCCTCGGTTTTTTTACGCTTTTTTATACGGGGCAGACAGGATTTGAACCCATGGCATTCGGTTTTGGAGACCGACGTTCTACCGCTGAACTACTGCCCCTTGCTGAAATTCAGCAGATATAATATAGCGCTTTTATTCTTTTGTGTCAAGTTATTATTATTTAGGAATTTATTTTAACTTTGAGCATATTGACTGTACGCTTCGTTAGCTGCGGCTATTCTGGCATCCATATTAGGAGTTCCGGGCTTTTCGAAATCGTTGCAGAAAATTGTGGCCGCTTCCGCGGGAGTGCTGGCAGAGTTAAGTTTTTGGATAAGTTCGGGTTTCATCTGCGTCGAAAGATATTCTAATTGAACTCCAAGATCTCCGACTGATTTGCCCTGTTCTTTTGCCATATCATATAATCCGGCTTTATATCCTGAGTAAGTGTATTGTACTATCCCGTATCCTGCGCTGTCATTCACGAATTGGTCGCGAGAATAAGAGCCGCTGTCAACTGCCTGAGTATACTGTTCGTCGTTTAAACCTAACTTGGATTCATATGAGTTTTGAAGGTTAGTCGCGCTGTATCCGGATTCGCATTTCATATTTCCCATAACTCCGGCCGCGGCTATGTCCGTCAGACCCATATCTTTCAAATAATTGAATATTTGTTCTTGAGCGGTGTCGCCTTTTAAGTTTGCCGAGGTTGGAGCGTTAACCGCAGCTGCGGGAGCCGAGGAACTTCCGGACGATGTCGGCGTATATCCCGCGCCGGACGATGAGGGAGAGTAGCCTACTCCGGACGATACGGGAGAGTAATCTCCGCCTGATCCTCCCGAATAAGAAGGAGAATATCCTGAGTCAGACGATACGGGAGAGTAGCCTCCTCCGGACGTCGGGGAGGAAGAGCCGCCGTCATATGATGCGGAAGACGAGTTCTCGCTTGGAACCTGACCGGAAGAGGAATTATTAGCTTGATCTCCGTACAGCTCTTCTCTTAAACTCGAAATATCCGACATTAGTTTTCCCATTTCATCGTAGATGCCGCTTAGCTGTTCGACCGCTTCGCTTGCCGCTTCAATATCTCCTGAATTTCGGGCTTCTTCAAATTTTTGCTGCAGCTTCTCCGCTTCTTGTCGCATTTTTTCCATCGTTTCCTGCAGTTGCTCAAGTTGTTGTTCTTTTTGTTGTCTTATTTGTTCTTCCTGTTTTTCCTTAACGGAAGAATCTTGTTTCTCCTCGGTTTCTTCCGATCCGGTAAGCTCTTCCAGATTGACAGGGTTAGGTTCTTCCGTTTCTTGAGAGTCGGCAGACAGTTCGGTTGTGTCTTGCGTTTGAATTGTCGATGTCGCCGAGTCCGACGAAGAAGCAGTTGAGGATGAGCTAATATTAGTAGGAGCGACGTAGGCAGTTTGACTAGTCGCGTTAATAGATCCGTTGCCGATTGAAGTTACTTCACTCATTTGTTAGCCTCCTGTGATAATTCTTAAAATATCTCAAAGTATAAATATAGCATGAATTTATATAATAATTCCTATAAACAAATTATAACACGCCTGTATTGTTTTATCATGATATCTGATGTTAATAAATTGTAACAAAGATTACCGTACGTTTATCAATATTTTAATATTTGTTTGATAAAAGGAATCTGCGGGAACAAACGTAAAAATATAAGACATTATGGGAGACATCGGCAAACTTTTAGGCGTTGACAAGGGAGATTTTATAGCGATAACTGGCAGCGGAGGAAAAACTTCCATTATGCATGAGCTTGCCGAGAGTCTATCTGTTCGCTCTAACGTTTGGCTGACGTCCTCCGTAAAAGTTTCGGCTTCTTTTGAAAAGGAAAATTCGGCTTTAGTTAGATGTGTCGGCCCGGATTCTATTCCTTTGATTCCCCCGGATAGAATTTCTTTTCTTTATTCGGTAGAGACAGACGGCGGGATGAAGTTAAAAGGGCCATGTCTGGATATTATATCTCGCAATATGTTTAGAGACGGGGCGAATACCGTAATTATGGAAGCGGACGGAAGCAAACGGAAGCCGTTAAAGTACTACGCGCCTTACGACAGGCCTTTAACCGGTATGGAGAACGTCTTTATAGTAGTAGTTGGAATGTCATGTTTTGGAGAAAAAATTTCTTCGGAGAACGTTCACCGTCTTAAACTGCCCTCTGATAACCATATGTGCGGCAAGATCGACGAAAAGTTTATTTTAAGCGTGTTATATTCTGACAACGGATATTTCGACATTCCTTTTAAAGGGAAACGCAGACTTGTTTTTACCGGAATAGATACCGCGGAAAAATACGGCGCGTCTTTAAACATTGCGAAGATTCATAAAAATTTATACGATGATTTCTTATGTTTTTTCAGAGGTCCTCTGTTCGGACAAACTGGGAAATGGTGGGATACTATCAAATGAAGAATCTCTCTTTAGTTATGATTGCCGCCGGAATGTCCTCGAGAATGGGAACCGTAAAACAGCTGCTTCCCGTAAACGAAAATTTATGTTGTTTAGAATATGCGTTATCCAAATATCTTTCTTCTGATTTTTTCGAAATTAAGCTTGTTCTCGGATATAAGAAAGAGGAAATTGAAAATAAGTTATCCTCTAATTTAAAGAAGCTCATAAGTGTCGTTTATAATCCTTACTATCGTTCAGGCGTCGGAACCAGCGTTTCCGCCGGAGTCGCGGCTCTTTCTTCCAAGTCTGACGCCTGTATGTTCGCCCTTGCCGACATGCCTTATATTGACTCTCGGTTTTTAGACGAGTTTATTGTGGCTTGGAGAAAAGATCCGGATAAGATTTTGGCGCCTTATCACAAGGGGAAAAGAGGAAATCCCGTTATTTTTCCAAAAACTTTTTACGCTGTCCTATCGAGATTGTCAGGCGATAAAGGGGGAAGAGATTTGTTGTCTTTATACCCGGAAAGCGTAATCGCTTTTGATACTGAGCATCGTTCGATTTTGAAGGATTTGGACGTTATGGAAGATTGGAACGCTTTTAAAAATACCGTTAAGAGAGGCGATTTTTTCCGATATATTTGAGAAAGGGAATATTTTTTCTCTGATAGAAATATTTCAGCGCTTTATTTTTTTGAAGGAGAGGTTAGTTATGTCCGAAGTTACAGAAAGATTTTTTAAATACGTTAAGATTGACACGCAATCGCAAGACGACGTCGAAGCTTTTCCCAGTACGGAAAAACAAAAAGTTTTAGCGAAACTGCTTGTGGAAGAATTAAAAGAGATGGGAGCTTCTTCGCCTCATATGGACGAATATGGATACGTCTACGCTTCTATTCCGGCCAATATAACCGAAAAAGTTCCGGTTATCGGTTTTATAGCTCATATGGACACTTCTCCGAGCGTAAGCGGTAAAGACGTAAATCCCAGGATTGAAAAGAATTTTAACGGCGAGCGCGTAGAGCTTTCGGAAGGCATTTTCCTTTCTGCGGACGATTATCCCGAGCTTAGAAAATATAAAGGCAAGGATTTAATAGTTACGGACGGAAAAACTCTTCTCGGAGCGGACGATAAAGCCGGTATAGCGGAGATTATGTCTATGGCCAAAATTCTTCTTTCAAATTCGTCCATACGCCATGGAGAAATTAAGTTGGCTTTTACGCCGGACGAAGAAGTCGGAAGGGGAGTCGATTTCTTCGACGTAAAGAAGTTTGGAGCCGATTATGCCTATACCGTAGACGGCGGCGAACTGGGCGAAATAGAGTATGAAAATTTTAACGCCGCTTCTTTTAAACTTACCGTTCACGGAAAGAATATTCATCCCGGATCTGCTAAGGGGAAAATGAAAAACGCCGTTTTGATGGGAATTGAATTTAACTCTATGCTTCCGGTTTTCGAGAATCCCGCTTTTACTGAAAAATACGAGGGCTTTTTTCATCTCGACTCTTTTAAAGGAGGCGTGGAACAAGCGGAACTTACTTATATAATCAGAGATCATGATTTGGAGAAATTTAAGGATAAAAAATTACTTGCCGAAAAAATTTGTTCGTTTTTGAACGATAAATATGGACAAGGAACGTTCGAATACGTTCTTAAAGATTCTTATTATAATATGAAAGAAAAAATAAAAGAAGAGTTCCATCTTGTGGAAAACGCTGAAAAAGCTATGCTGGAGCTGGGGATAGAGCCTAAAGTTATTCCTATAAGAGGAGGGACGGACGGAGCCCGATTATCCTTTATGGGATTGCCTTGTCCCAATTTATGTTCCGGCGGTCATAATTTCCATGGAAGGTTCGAATATATTCCGGCGGCTTCTCTTGAAAAAGTTACGGATATTCTATTGAAGATCGTCGATATATATTCAAAAATTGAAAAGAAGTAATATTTGTGATTCGTAAATTGCGGCGGAAAAGTTTTAATCTTTATCTGCCGCTTTTCGCTTATATTCATTATTTTTATTATGTACGATTTGACAGGTTGACATGACTATCGTGAAAAAAGTTATTCTTTATTTTTTTATTTATTTCGTTTGTTTCGTCGTTTCGCCCGGAGCGCTTTTCGCCGGAGTAGGGGATAGGAGCGCGCTTGAAAATTTATATTCCGATAAGGATAATTGGGCCTGGTTTGCATTAGGCGGAGACGATAAAAAAGCCGATCTTTTTATTATAGCTCCCACCGTGTATTCCGGAGATTCCGATTCGTTGAATATGCCTTTAGACGACGAGGAAGCGAGAGCTTCTTTTTTAGGAGCTTTAAATATGGAGAAGGGCATTTATTCGTCTGAACTTCGTATGTTCGCCCCTTATTATAGTCAAGCCGGATTCGCGGCTTATAAAGATAAAGATCCGGCGACGCTGAAAAAAAGTTTGGATTTAGCTTACGAATACGTTAAAGCGGCTTTTAAATATTATATTAACGAGACCGAAGGAAAAAGGCCGCTTGTGCTAGCCGGTTTCTCTCAAGGCGGAGATATGGCTCTAAGGCTTTTGAAAGAATTTTACAAAGACGGCAGATATTCGGATAAACTTATCGCCGCTTACGTCATCGGCTGGAGGGTTACTCCCGAAGATTATGCTAATTGCCCGTACCTTAAGCCTGCCTCTTCCGAGCTTGATACCGGAGTTATAATATCTTTTAATTCGGAGGCTCCGTTTATTTCGAATTCGCTCATTGTTCCGGCAAAAACGGTCGCCGTCGGCATTAATCCGCTAAATTGGAGGACGGATTCGTCCTATGCCGATAAGAGTCTTAATAAGGGGGCTTGTTTTACCGATTATTCCGGAAAGATAGTTGCGGAGAAGCCAAATCTTACGGGCGCTTATCTTGATCCTTCGCGCGGAACTCTTAAATTAAAAGACATATCTCCGGACGATTATCCGCCTGCGATAAGCATATTTGAAAGAGGAGTTTATCACGTTTACGATTATTTATTCTTTTTTAGAAATCTTGCGGAGAACGTAACTAAGAGAACGAAAGCTTATTTCGATGAAAGAAACTTTTAAATTTTAGATTTTGATACGGTTTTATATCATTCTTTTCTCTTTCTACTTTAGATAGTGATTTTACAAATTTCTCATTTAGTAGATCATAAAAGGGAATTTAATTTCATTGTAGAATTATCAATGAGTTTTAGATGTTTTTTTATGTTTTTGCGTAGTTTTTGCAGTTTTGAGCTAATTAAGGCTTATTTGTGAAATATTTTTAATGCTTTATAATTTATTCGGCATGTAAGAAGAACTTTAAGGTTTTGCCCGTTTTATTAACGGAATGGCTCTGAAGTCTCTTTATATACTTAACTATAGATTTTTATTGAGTTTGTCTTGAACCTTGAGACAGTTTTAAATCTTACTTTCATAAAATTTCGCATATTGATTTAATTGAGCAAAATAATGTGTTTTCCGGAGGACTATAATGAAGGGACGTTGGCTTTGTTCTTCTCTTATCGCAGTTATTTTTATAAGTATTCTTTCTATTTTTTCAGTCATGGTTTTTGCCGGCAACGGAGAAATAAATAGTAAGCCTGAAGAAATAGTTAGCGGATCGGTAGTCGATAATAACGAAGTAATAGAAAAACAAGCCCTTGTCGAGTCGGATGATTTTGTCGTAGCAAGCGGAGCTGTCGTAGAAGCTTCTTCCGGCGATTCTTCCGTTCCTTCTTCCGAGCGGCCTTCTTCCGACGATTCTTCCGTTCCTTCTTCCGAGCGGCCTTCTTCCGGCGATTCCTCCGTTCCTTCTTCCGAGCGGCCTTCTTCCGGCGATTCCTCCGTTCCTTCTTCCGAGCGGCCTTCTTCCGGCGATTCTTCCGTTCCTTCTTCCGAGCGGCCTTCTTCCGGCGAAGAAAACTTGGACGAGTCGGCTCCTAAGATTACCGCTATCGTTATAGAAGGAAACGAGACCGTTCCTACTGACGAAATAATAAGAGTCCTTTCAATTAAGATAGGAGATCCTCTTGTCGCTTCAAAAGTACAGAGAGATATTCAGTCTATATTTGACTTGGGTATGTTTACGGACGTAAGGCTTGACCAGCGGTATTTTGTCGGGGGAGTTAAAATTATATTTACCGTATTGGAAAATCCCGTAGTTAAAAATATTGTTTTTAAAGGAAATAATATTATTTCTTCCGAGAAACTTTTGTCCTTGATGGAAACTAAAGTTGGAAATGTGCTTAATACAAAGACGCTTTACGGCGATACCTCCACTATCAATCAGTATTATAACGACGAGTTGGGATATTTGCTGAAACCTACTCATATAGAAGACGTTAACTGGACGGACGGCGGCGATTTGTATATATCCATAGTAGAGGGAATGGAAATAAAAGATATAGAGATTGTCGGCAATACCGCTTATCCTACGGAACGTTTGCGTTCTTTCATAACTCTTAAGCAAGGGGACCTTTTTAATCAGATAACGGCTAAGGAAGATACCGATAAAATCGCGGCTCTTTATGAAAAAGACGATTATATGCTTGATACTATAAGGCCTAACGCCGATCCGGAAACGGGTCTTGTCACGATAAAAATCGTCGAAGCGGTAGTGGAAGATATAAAAATTGAGGGAAATACCAGAACTAAAGATTATGTTATTTTCAGAAATATGAATACCAAGGTCGGACAGATCTTGAAAAGCAAGAGAATTCAGAAAGATCTTGAGCGTCTTAATAATATAGGTTATTTTTCCAGCGTAAATATCGAGCCTGAATCAGGATCGGAAATGGGTAAAGTCGTTCTTGTAATAAAAGTGAAAGAACAGAAAACGGGCCAGGTGACTCTTGGATTAGGCTACACCGGCGGCGGTTCTTCAGCCGTCAGAAGCGGCGTTACCGGAGGAGTCGCCCTTATGGAGAGAAACTTTAAAGGTACGGGATGGGCCGGATCGGCTCAAGTACAATTGGGCGTTGACACTGATTTCTTTAACGTTTCAATATCTAATCCCGCTATTAACTCAAATAGAGATTCAATAGGATTCTCTTTCTATTCTCAGAGATATATCGAACTTCCTCAGGTAGTTCAGGATTCAGATCCGATAGAGTATTCCTACTACGATGATAAGAGAACCGGTTTTATCTTCAGTTACGGTCGTCCTTTAAGCGAATATTTTACCCTGTATATGACTCTTAAAACCGAAAAGATAAAATTGACCAGGAGCGATATTTCCAACTACGAACCTATAGGTTTATTCGACGGAAGAGCGAACAGTATAACTCTTGCCGGAGTTTATGACACCAGAGACGATATTTTTAATCCTTTGTCAGGATCTTTCGTAAACGCTTCTTTCCAGACAGCCGGCGGATTTTTGGGCGGCGACGAGGAGTTTACCAAGACTCAGCTTGAAATTAGAAAATATATTCCCGTAGGCAAGCATTTTACCCTAGCTTTAAGAGCTTGGGGAGGAATTGTAGACGGAAACAGCTTCTCAAGTTCCGACGTATTTTATCTTGGAGGAGCCGATTCTCTTAGAGCTTATCATGATAATGTCTTTATGGGCGATAGGATGATACTTCTGAACGCTGAATTGCGTTTTCCGATAGCTAAACTGAAAGCTTTGAGCGGAGCCGTATTTGTCGACGCGGGAAACGCCTGGTTTGAATCTACCGGATCGGGTAAACTTCATGTCGACGCGGGAGTCGGTTTAAGACTTACGCTTCCGACTCTTGGCCTTGGAGTCATAAGACTCGATTACGCAATGGGCGAAGACGGCTCGAGAGTTACCATAGGATTTGGTCAGAGTTTCTAAGAATTGACAATACTCAATATTCCAATGGAGGAATCATAAATGAAGAAAACTGTCGCTATTTGTTTAATGTCCGTATTTTGCATTCTATTTGGACTATGTTCTTCATGCACGACTGAAAAACAGGTAAAAAAGACTTCTGAACTGGCAATTATGGACGCTTCTTCCATTTATAAGCTTCAGGCTTTTATAACCGCTAATGAGAAGATTGAAACCGCTCGCCGGGAACTGGAGGCTTCTTATTCCGAAAAAATGAAGAACGCTTCTCCGGAGCAGGAGAGAGATTTAAGAGCTCTTTTTGAAAAGGATATGTTGGCTGTTGCCAATAAGGAAAGGAATCCTCTTAACGATAGAGTTCAAGCCGCTATAGCCATAGTAGCCGCCGAAAAAAATATCACGGTAGTTCTTGATAAATCCGTTGTCGTTACCGGAGCCGAGGATATTACCGACGCGGTTAAAGATAAATTCCGCGAAGAAGGCGAATTGGAGCATTCTAACATGAATATAGGCGAAAATAGTTCGGTCGCCTATTTTGATCAGGATGTCGTTCGAACTCTTTCTATGTTTAGAGACGTAGATAAAAAAATGCATGAGGAGTGGATTAAGGCAAGAGAAGAGATAGCCTCCAAAGCCAAGACTGCCTCTGCGGAAGAGATAAGGCAACTAACGGCAAAACATGAGAAAAGACTTTCCGATATGAACGCTTCGCTGACGACTCCTTTGCTTAAAAAAGTTACGGATACCGTTTCGGATATAGCTAAGGAAAATAATGTCGCTCTTGTCGTAGGAAAGCAATACGTTATGTACGGCGGAAAAAATATTACTGATTTAGTGGTGGATCGCCTGTTGGGAAAAACGTCTCCGAAGGTTTCTGGCGACGATAACGACGCAGATGCGCAAAACGGAGATAAATAGGGCGGTTGTGGTTTTTTATATTTAAATAAACGAATGATTTGAAGGTTTAAGTTATGTCAAAAACAGCCGCGCGCTTTATGATAGCGTCTTTAATGTACGTTTTTATCTGCTCCGGTTGCGGCGTAGATTCCGAGCCTGCAATACGGGTAGAGCCTATAAGACCGGGAATAGTTAACGTCAACGAGTCTCTTAAGTTTCATAAGGATTGGGATACTCTCAGTAATCTTGACCGGAAACTTTTGGATATAGAGAAACGCATTAGCGAAGCTCAGGGAGCATCTTTTAACGAGCTTGGGGAAGAACATGCTAAAAAGATGAGCGAAGCTCATAAAAAAGCCCAAGCCGAGCTTGAGGCTGAGCTCAAAAAAGTCGAGTCGGCTTTAGACGCTCAAAAACGTCAGATCCAGCTGAATTTTGAGCAGGATCTTAAGAAAGCTCAGTCTGAAGTTCAAAAAATGAGGCAGAGTTCCGCTCCCGCTTCCAAGTCCGCAGCCGTTCTTACCAACGATATGATTATTTTGCGGGATAGGCAGGTTTCGGCTAAAAGGCTGGCTCTTCAAAAACAGACCAAGGAAAAGATAGATAGAGAAAGAAACAGACTGGATGATGAACTTGCGGCATATGAGAGCCAGATCTCAAAAGAAAATCAAGCTCAGAGACTTAACATACAGCTTAAGCTTCAGCTTAACGTTGGAGAAGAAGATAAAAAGGCTTTGCAAGACGAATTAGCCGCCATAAACGAAGAGGAATATCGTCTTAAAGACGCAAAGAGAGTTGAAATAGCCTCTAAAATAGACGAGATGGCTAAGAAAGAATTTGCCGCGGTCGAAGAAGAGGTTGAAGCTTATAAAAAGCAGCTCGATTCGGATATAAAAAAGCAGGTAGGATATAATCCCTCAGGCTCCGGCTCCGCTTCTGAGGTTGAAGCTAAAGCGAAGAGCATAGAAGCCGCTTTGCTTGAAAAACAAAAAAATCTTGAACTTCAGATGACTGAAGCGGGCAATAGAGCGAATAGGCAGCTGAACGAAAAAAGAGAACAAATAGAAAAGCGTTTGAAGGAATTAGATAATAGTTTAACGGAAGAAATGGCCCAGTCTAAAGATAGTCTGATCCGGGCCGATATGGAAAGAATAGCGCAGCTTCAGAGCGAATATCAATCCGTACAAACCGAAAGGGCTAATTTGTACAGAACTATGTTGGACGATTTAGAAGAGATTATTCTTGATATATCAAAGAAAGAGAACGTCAACGCCGTTTTTCTGAGCTTTATTGTTAACGTATCTTCCGTAGATTTAACCGATAAAGTTGTCGAGGCGTTGAAAAAGGAGGAAAATTGAAAAAGGCCGCCGCCGTTTTATTTTTAATCGTTATGCCATTATTGTTTTGTTTTTCATGTTCCGGAGAGAAAACTGCCGATTTAGATAGAAAAACGCTCGTGGTAGCTTATATAAATACTGACGAACTGCTTATCAAATGGGAAAAGTATAGATATCTTGGAGACGAATATATAAAACAGAGGGATAAGCTGGCTCGGGATTTAAAAGATAAAAATAAGGCTTTGGCAGAGAAGACTTCTATTTCAGACGAAGATAAAAAGTCTTTTATGATTCTTAGAAATCAATATAACGAGCTGATATCTCAATGGGCCGCTAAAAAACGAACTATCGTGGAAGAGATACGAAGCGTAGCTTCAGAAGTGATAGAAGCTAAAAATATCGACGTCGTGCTTGATAATTGCGAGAGTTCGCCGGTCATCGAATATGGAGGAACAGATATTACTCTGGACGTTCTCGCTAAGCTTAAAGAAAAAAGCGATATGGCAGCCGGCTCCGCAAAATAATCGTTTATATCTTGTTTCCTTATTGGCATTTGCAGATTTGCGCCGTGCGATTAGCGTTTTTATAAAAACGACGTTTGATTTGAAAAGTTTTGAGATAATTTGGAGTTAGTAATGCAGAAGAGATTAAGTGAAATAGCCGAATTTATCGGAGGAGCGTTAGAAGGCGAGGATATATTTGTCAGCGGTATTTCCGGAGTCGAGGGAGCGTCGGAAAATTATCTGACTTTTATGGAAAATGACCGACATCGCAGAGCCGTTGAAGAATCCGCGGCTTCAGCCGTTATAATCCCCTTAAATTCCAAAGAATTTACGATTCCGGTTATTCGCGTTAAAAATCCCAGATTGGCTTTCGCTCAGGTTTTGGCTATGTTCAACGTCGTTGAAAAACGTAAGCCCGGCATCCATGCTTTATCTTCCGTAGCGGAGGACGCCGTAGTTTCGGACGAAGCTTACGTAGGTCCTTACGTTGTGATAGAAAAAGGAGCCGTAATTGAAAGCGGAGTTGAAATTTATCCTTTTTCATATGTTGGAGAAGGAGTTTTTATCGGTAAAAATTCTATTCTGGAACCCAGAGTTACGATTATGAAAGGCTGCAGAATTTCTGATAATTGTCTGATCCATTCCGGGGCCGTTATAGGAGCGGACGGGTTTGGCTTTGTAAGAAACGG
Organism: uncultured bacterium; assembly: GCA_949288455.1. Classification (GTDB taxonomy): domain Bacteria; phylum Vulcanimicrobiota; class CADAWZ01; order CADAWZ01; family CADAWZ01; genus CASEKF01. The sequence goes on along the minus strand of CASEKF010000053.1, from coordinate 15,962 downwards.
AGCCGAACAGGTGAAAATTCCTCAAGTCGGAATAGTCGACGTCGCTTCTTGCGTTGAGATAGGAGCCAATACCACGATTGACAGGGCGACTACGGGGGAAACGTCTATCGGAGCCGGCACGAAAATTGATAATCTTGTGCAGATAGGCCATAACGTCTTCGTAGGCAAAGATTGCACTATAGTTTCCCAATCCGGAATAGCCGGAAGCTCCAGAATAGGAGATAGAGTAATAATAGCGGCGCAGGCAGGCATAAGAGATCATACCGTTATAGGAGCGGACGCTATAGTGGGAGGACGGGCCGGAGTCACTAAACCGGTAAAGACCGGCGCCGTGGTATCCGGTTATCCGGCAAGAGATCATCGGGAAGAATTGAAAATTGAAGCCGCAGTAGCGCGTCTTCCGGAATTCATGGCTAAGGCGGAGAAATTTTTTAATTATTCTTCATGTTCTATAGGAGATAGCTAATGAAGCGTTTGAAGAATTTATTAGCGGCCATGCTTCCTTTTTTTGTGATTTGCGCGGCTTTTGCCGAGGAGAGCTGTCCTGTAGTAGTTAATGAAATCGTAGTTATGCGCTTGTTTGACCAGGACGGCGCGTCGGCTAAACTACTCGCGAAAGAAGCTTCGCAAATCATTGAAAAACAAATTGAAGCGCAAGCCTCGGTCAACGATTTAAATATAAAAGAGACGGACTTTGGATACGCTATTTTTTGGGGAAGCGACATGATAGTCGAAGTTACTAGAGAACAGGCCCGGAAACATAATTCCGAACCTGAGGCTTTGGCCGGTTTATGGTTGAAAAACATAAAAGAAGCGGGAAAGATTAAGCCTCTTCCGGTTTCTTTGAACAAACTTACCATAGCCATGGGAGACAGCGATTTTATAACCGTAGGCGGAGAAGGCCCCATAGAGCTGGACTATGACGCTTCAAATCTGGAAATTTCAACAGAAGACGATATTCTTATTTTTACGCCTTTGAGGCCTGTTAATTCTAAAGTAGTTATAAAAAGAAAGCGTCAGAAAGCGTCGGTATTGATTGTTTCCAAATATAGAGCGGGGGAAATAAATTCTAACATAGATCTTGTCGTTACGGGGACTCCGGCGTCGCCTGAAGTTATTAAGTCCGGATTGCTCTACAGGCTGTCAGACGCAGTGACGCTTAGACCCGGAGCGTCTCTTTATTTAGCCGAGGAACTTCAGATAAATTCTTCTCTTTTTGAAGGCGATAAGATGAAGATTCCCGTAAAGATCATTCTTGAAGGTTCGAATTATATAACCGTCGAAGGGGTCGTAATCGTATCGGTCGTAAATTCTTCGCTTAAATGGCCGGACGAAGGAGAGCTATGGGTTAGCAACCGCCCTGAGCTGGTTGATTGCGACGGCGTTCTTTTTCGCGCTTCTCTGGATAAAGAAGACGCGGCAAGGTTCATGTATTCTCATAAAAATATTTCCGATTACGGCAGAAAATTAAGAATTATTTGTAAAAATTTATCGGATAAACCCGCTGATTTGCTTTTTAGAAACGCTTCTGCCGGGCCGGGCAAATATGAAATTTATACCGGGCATACGGCGGCCGTTCGATATATTTCTCTTTTTATGGCGAAAGGCGGATATCTTTTGCGGATTCCTCCTTTTTCCGAAGCTTTGCTTTCCGACGTAGTCATAAATTCAAATTTGTTATTCTCCGGCATATGCGATTTTAATCTTATTGACGGAGAACGCGTTGAGGTTAGAGTCGAAACTTTTCCTTCTTTCGCTTCGAATTTGGATCTTAAAGATATTAACGAACCTTTTGATCCTTTTAAAATTCATCCTCATGGCATTTTCCCTTCTTCTTTTATTGACATTGAGCATTCTTTCAAAACGTCTGACGAAATATTCGAAATAGAAGTGGGAAAATGGCCTTGGGTTATCGACGCGGCGACCGGAGAGCCTAATACAGGCAATTTTGGGATGATTTATTCCATTGACGCGGAGTTGGTTAACGACGCCCAGTCTCCGGTAGCTATAGACGTAACTTTTACTCCGCTGAACGGAACTTCTCAGGGTACGATTGTTTTTGATGGAAAATTGATTGAGACTCCTGTTTTGCAAAAAGACGAAGAATATGTTTTGGATACGATTCGTCTTAAGGGCAACGAAGTTCAAAAGATTAATCTTTTGACTATTCCCGAGGCTTCTTCTTGTTATCCTATAAAATTTACTTTACGCAGGGGACGATAATTTGTGAAACTAAAAACTCAGCGAACTATAGAAAATGAATTTAACGTATCTGGCGTCGGTTTGCATACCGGCCGAAAAGTAGAATTTACGGTTAAGCCCGCTAAGGCCGGAGAGGGAGTTCGTTTTTTTGATAAGCGTAATCCCGGAGCTCCGTTTGTACGGGCTTTGGCTTCGAACGTTCTTAATACCGTAAGGCGTACTCTTATTGGCAACGAATCGTTTTCGGTGTCTACGGTAGAGCATTTTCTGGCGGCGGCTTCCGCTTTGGGCATTGGAAATTTGCAGGTTTGGGTCGACGGGGGAGAAGCTCCTGTTTTAGACGGAAGCGCTTTGGCCTGGAGCGAATTTTTTATTAAAGCCGGCGTTAAAGACTTAGAAATTCCGGCGCGTGTGTTGACGCTTGAACGTCCCGAAGTCGTATATGAAGGCTTATCTGCCGTGATAGCCTTGCCTTCCGACGAATTGAGGTATACTTTCGTTCTGGATTATCCTAATACCGTTATCGGTTCTCAAACGTTTTCTTTTGCGCCTGGCGAGGGGGATTTTATCAGGGACGTGGCTCCGGCAAGAACATTTGGTTTTTATGACGAGATTAAAGCTTTAACGGAAAGTAATCTCGCTAAAGGTTGCGATTTGTCTAACGCTCTTGTCATAATGGAAAATGGCTATTCTTCGCCTTTAAAATTTTCTATGGAGCCGGCGCGGCATAAATGTCTCGATTTGATTGGAGATATGTTTCTTGCCGGCGTAATCTTATCTGCGCATATAATAGCTATTAGATCAGGTCATAAACTAAACGTAAAAATGGCCGGAGAGATAGAAAAAATTGGAGGCATAATAAATGGACATTCTTAAAATTCAGGAAGTGATACCTCACAGATATCCTTTTTTACTTGTGGATAAGATTCTTGAAATAAACGGCTTAAAAGCGGTTGGAATAAAAAACGTAACTCTTAACGAGCCTTATTTTCAGGGGCATTTTCCCGGGCGTCCGGTGATGCCCGGAGTTCTTATAACCGAAGCGATGGCTCAGGTCGGAGCTTGTTTAATTCTTGCGCAGGAGGAATTTAAGGGCGGTATCCCTTATCTTGCGGCTCTTGATAAGTTCCGTTTTAAACGTCCCGTAGTTCCGGGAGATCAGTTAAGAATTGAAGTTGAAATTACGCATGTAAAGAGAAATATCGGCAAAATGAAATCTGCCGCGTTTGTTGACGGAGTTCTGGCAGCGGAAGGGGAAATGATGTGCTCTATGGTGAAAATGTAGATTGGACGATATGAGCGGCATACGCTTATATACCTGCTTTCTCTAAAGCTTTTGGTTCTTCTGTGTTTTTAAAAGGATTATACTTTTTCTTTGTTGAATAAATTGCCGAATTTGACGTTCCAAAACATGAAGCGGATCGTTTCTTTATTTTTAATTAAACATATTCGGCAGGTTTTTGTCGAGCGAATATTTGTTTAATCGAAGTTTAAAATATTTCGTTAAACGTAACCGCTAAAAACCATGTAGACTTTTATTGTTTTAAAAATATAATTTTATAATATCTCATATATTTTATACGGCTGTTAAGCGGAAGTAGAGATACCGGAGATAGCGTTATTTTCTATTGTTGTATTTCTAGGATTTGATGGCGTGGTAATTATGGAAAGGACGGATTGTAAATGGATGCGCCAATATGTGTCGCTGTGATCGGCGTAGGCAGTATGGGCAAGAATCATGCTCGAGTATATTCCGAAATGCCTAACGTTAAATTGGTTGGAATAGCTGATCTTGACGAAGAGAACGGCAGGTATTACGCCAAAAAATTTCATACCGATTATTTTAAGGATTATAGAGATTTATTCGGCAAAGTTACGGCGGTTAATTTGGCCGTACCGACTAGTTTGCACCATCGAATGGCCATGGATTTTTTAAGTCATGGAGTTCATGTATTGGTTGAAAAGCCTATTTCCAATATGCTTTACGAGGCTAAAGAAATAGTCGATCTTGCCAAGGCGAATGATCTCGTCCTTCAGGTCGGCCATTTGGAGAGATTTAATCCAGCGGTAAGCCAATTTAAAAAAATGGTTTCTGAACCCGTGTATATACAGTCTCACAGAATTGGATATCCTAGTATGAGAAATTTGGACGTAGGCGTAATTTGGGATTTGATGATTCATGATTTTGATATTTTGCTCAGTTTTGTCAAAACTCCGGTAGTCGACGTTCAAGCTTACGGCGTCTCTCTTTATTCGGAAAAAGAAGACGTGGCGCATGTGCAGATTCTTTTTGAGAACGGCTCTATCGCAAGTCTTTTCGCAAGCAGAATAAGCGGCGAACGATACAGACATTTGAAAGTTATAGAGCCTCAAAGAACTTTTAATCTTGATTTTATTAATCAGACTCTTTCAATAGTCAGACTTCCAAAAGAGGGACATACGAATCCTCCGGAATTTATTCCTATTCGTAAAAGCGAGCCTTTGAGACTTGAATTAGAGCATTTTAGAGAATGTATTATAGGTCATAAAATTCCTATGGTTACAGGAGAAGACGGTAAAAATGCTTTGCAGCTTGCCATAAAGGCAGTTGATAATATGAAGATGGTCAAAATGCCAAGCTGTTCGGATCCCGCTCTTTTTTTCCTGTCCGACGAATCAAATTAAAGCTTAGCTTGGCGTTTAATGCGCGTTCATATTAGATGAACGATATATTTGCGAGTCCTTTTGATAAAGCGTATAATGAAGTGAAGTTAAGGGAGATCAAAAATGTCTATTCACCCATCAAGTATAATAGATCCTTCGGCTAAGATAGCCGAAGACGTAGAAATAGGGCCTTTTTCCGTAATTGGTCCGGACGTTCAAATTGGTTCAGGCTGCGTAATAGACGCTAACGTCAGGATAACCGGACATACTGAAATCGGGCCGGGCTGTAGAATTTTTCAGGGAGCCGTTATTGGCATGCCTCCTCAGGATCTTAAGTTTAAGTCTGCCGAAACGACTTATTTAAAAATAGGAAAAAATAACATAATTAGGGAATTTGTTACTTTGCACTGCGCTACCGGAGCCGGCAACGCAACTGTTATAGGCGATAATAATTTTCTGATGGCATATGTTCATGTCGGTCATAATTGCGTCTTAGGCTCGAATATAATAGTGTCCAACGTATCTTCTTTTGCCGGACATGTTTATATAGAAGACAACGCGGTTATAGGCGGTATGACCGGCGTTCATCAATTTGTAAGAATCGGCAGATTCGCCATGGTCGGAGGGTGCTCCAGAATAACGAAGGATATTCCGCCGTACAGCACCGTAGCCGGATCCCCGGAAAGATTTTACGGCTTAAACGTAGTAGGCTTGAGGAGGCATGGCATAGATTTGGCGACTAGAACGGCCTTGAAGAAAGCCTACGGCGTATTATGTTCAAAAAATCGCGCTCAGGCTATTCTTGAGATTGAGTCTATGAAAAACGACAGCCCTGAAATGGCTCATCTTATTGAGTTCGTTAAAGCCGATTCCAAGAGAGGCATATGTTTTAGGAGAGACAAGGTAAGAAAGGATTCGGATAAAGATTCGGTTCTATAAAGCTTTATGCAAAAAAGAATTTTGATATTGGCAGGGGAGGCCTCAGGAGATCTTCAGGGGGCCTTTCTTATTAAAGAATTGAAAAAGCTTAATGATAATTTTGTAGTTTCAGGTATTGGAGGCAGGCTTTTAAAAGAGACCGGAGCCGACATACTTTACGATACTACTTCTCTTGGAGTCGTAGGTCCGTGGAACGCAATATCTAAAATCCCTTATATGCTGAAAATTTTCTCGGATATAAAAAAATATCTGTTGGATTATAGACCCGATCTTGTTTTAATGATCGATTCTCCGGCTTTAAATATGCGTATGGGCAAGTTTGCTAAAGCTCATGGATTTAAAACTTTGTATTTTTTCCCTCCTTCGGCATGGTATCCCAGCGTAGAGAGAGTAAGAAAAGTAGCTTCGGTAGCGGATTATATAATTCCCGTTTTTGATTATAACGTTAAAACGTATGAATCTTCAGGAGTTCCTTACTATTGTTTCGGACATCCGATCGTCGACGTAGTGGCGGCTAAAATGAAAGAACAAGGCCCGATCGATTTGCCTGAAGATAAGATTTTCGTAGCTTTTCTTCCCGGAAGCAGATTTCAGGAGATTAAATCTCTTATGAAAGTGTTTATAAAAGCGATGCGTAAGATTTTTTTCGTTAAAAAAGACGTGTTTTTCCTGATTCCGGCGGCTTCTAAGGATATACGCCTTCTTATAGAAAAGGATCTTAAATCTGTCTGCGATATTCCTTACAAGATATTAGACGGAGGAGGTTACGGCGCCTTGAAGCATTCTTCGGCCGCGGTAGTGGCTTCCGGCACTGCTACGCTTGAGGCTTCCGTTATTGGGGTTCCTATGGTCGTAGTCTATAAATTGGCATGGCCCGATTGGATTATAGGCAAGCTTTTCGTGAAAGTCCCATATTTTGCGCTTCCTAATCTTATTCTTCAGAAAAGAGCCGTTTGCGAGCTCCTGCAGACTCAAGTTACTCCGGAGAGGCTTTTAAAGGAAGTATTAAGTATTTTAGACGATTCTTCAAAGAGATCCGAAATTTTATCTTATTTGCTTGAAGTAAGAAAAACTCTGGGCGAACCCGGAAGCATGGCAAAAATAGCGTCGTTTGTGAACTCCGTTTTATTGGGCGAGATATAAAAATATTTGGTAGTTTCGCCCTGAGATTTTAGAAATTATCTAAATATTAAATTCTAAATGGAAATACCTTTGAAGGCAGGTTTTCATAAAAATGTCAAAGACTAAAAAAACAAGAAAAAATCAACGGTTAAAAGACGATTTGAAGCGCGTTGCGGCTTCTTTAGAAAAAAATACGGCTAAACGAGTCTCGTCGGAAGAGCTAAAGCCGTCTAACGATTCGGAAACTGCCGTGACCGTATCTTCTTCGCCTAATAAGGATAACTCTGAAAAGCAAGAACAGGCTCGGAGCAAAGCTGAAGAAGAAGCTAAAAGATCGCAGGCGATTATTATTTCGTCTTTCGCTTTTTTAGGTTTCTTATTAGCTTTTGTCGCAAATTATGGATTTTTCGATATGGCTAAAGCTCTTAACGCAGGTTTTTGGGGGCTTGGAGCCGGAGCTTTAACCGGATATCTGCCTTATTCGTTTAAAAGCCGGATATGATTTTTGATTTTATCCATACGACGGATCTTCATGGCAGAAGAGATATTATACGCCAACTTCCTGCTCCGTCAGATTCGGTAATTCTGCTTGATAGCGGCGACGCCGTTTCAGGCAGTCCCTTTTCGTTAAATAGGGTCGAACCTGTTCTTTCAGATATGAAGAAAGCCGGTTATTCGGCTATGGCTATGGGAAACAGGGAATTTTCGTATTTCCCTTTTATGATTAAAAATAGATTGGCTTGCGCAGGATTTCCTATCCTTTCTGCCAATGTTCAATTTTCAGATTCGGATATAAATCTGAGTCCTTTTCTGATTTTGGACAGATTGGGCTGCAAAATAGCCGTTATAGGCTTGTCTCCCGTTCAATTCAAGTCGGGATCTTTGCTTTCAAAGATTACCGGATGTTCTTTTGCTTCTTATGTCGAAGCTTTGCTGGCGGCGAAGAACAGAATGCCTGAAGTCGATTTGACCGTTTTGCTGTCTCATTGCGGCTTTAATGAAGATATTGAGTTGACTCGTTCTTGCGGCTTTTTGGATATTATTCTTGCAGGCCATTCTCATCTTAAATTTGAAGAGCCGTTTGAGTCTAACGGGATACCTATTTGTCATACCGGATGCTACGGAACTTCTTACGCTAGAATTTCGGTGGATTCAGACGGCGGTATCGTGGATTACAGACATATTTTCCCGGAGAGAGTATGAAAAATATTTTATTTGTAAGCAACGGCTTAGGCGAAGATTCCATAGCTTTAAGCATCATAAAAGCGCTTTTGGACATTGATCCTTCTCTGTCCGTATACGCTTTGCCGCTCGTAGGATCCGGAGATATGTATGAAACCGTGAAGTGTTCCATACTTGGAACCCGGAAGGCTATGCCTTCCGGAGGGGTCATTCCCGGCAATTTTGGAAATTTAGCGAAGGATTTTCAAAGCGGTCTTATTTCTCTTACGATGTCTCAGATTAATATTATAAGGAATTATTCGTCCGGAATTTCCGTAATAGTTACCGTCGGAGATATTTATCCCGCTATTTTAGCGGCTTGTTTTTCTAAAAGGCCCAGGGTGATGATTAGCACGGCGCGTTCCGATTATGTTTCATGTCATAACGTTTTTGAAAAAATCATTATGCGCCGAGCTTTTGAAAAAGTTTTCGTAAGAGACGCTCTTACCGCCGAACATTTGCGTAAAGACGGAGTTTCTAACGCTTCCTACGTCGGAAACGCTATGATGGATTGTCTTGACGAGACAGGTCTTGATTTTGACGCGGGAAAGGACGAATTATTGATCGCCGTATTGCCGGGCAGCAGAAAAACTGCGTTTTTAGATATGCCCGTTATTGCCGAATCTGTTTTTCTTACCGCTTTAAAATTTCAAGGAAAATTTGCCGCCGTAATTCCTCCGTCTTTGGATTCGTCTCTTCTGGCCTCCGGAGCTGTTGAACTGGGTTGGACTTTTTCCAGCGGAACCGGAGAAAAGATCGGGAGTATGTCGAAGGAAGGCGTTTCGATAGACTTTTATAATAAGGGCATGCCTGATTTGCTTCGCCGATGCGATATTGTAATAGGCCAGGCCGGCACTGCTAACGAGCAGGCAGCCGGTCTTGGAAAACCGGTAGTCGCATTCGATTCTTTTTCCGACGATAAAATGGGTTGGTACAGAAAACGGCAAAAAGGATTGCTTGGAGACGCCGTATCCGTGGTGAAAAGAGATCCTGAGGCGATATTTGAAGAAGTTAGCTCTATCTTAGGAAATAAAGAAAAATATAGTCGTATGGCTTCGATAGGGAAGGAACGTCTCGGAGCTCCGGGAGGAGCGAAAAAAATGGCCGATTTCATCAAGTCCTTGGCATAATTTTATTTATTGTAACAAAATGTTCACAATAGATTGATTTACTTTTTTTATTTCAAGATATATAATTTATTATGAAAATACTTAAGCTATGAATTGTTTTGAGAACAATGCGGAGGTTTTCTATTGTTATGAATATTAATCCTAATATGAATTCTATAAATTCAGTTTCTCATTCAGATTTCGTAAGAAACGCCCAGCATGTCGGTTTACAGAAAGACGCCGTTTCAAAAACGGCATCAGAGGATTCTTCCGTATCTCAACAGACTGATAACGTGCAGATTTCTTTTGACGGCAAAACGGAAGAGGCTAAAAAGACAGACGGTCAATCCGCTCCCGCCTCTGACTCAAAAGAAAAGAAAGAAGCCTCTTCCGCGGACGGAGCTAAAGAATCTCAGCAAGCGGAAACTTGCCCGAACGCCGGAGAATCGGCAGAGTCGGGAACTCAGGAACCGGATTTTGACCAGGGAATGCCCGGAGCGTCAATTGGCTCTTCTTCTTCGTCGTCATCCTCTTCCTCTTCTGCTCAAGCTTCCGGCTCCGCTTCTGTTCAGCCTCCTCCGGCTATGGATCCTGCGGAAGAATTGAAAAAACTTCAAGAAATTCAGCAGAAGCATGAAGAGCTGCAGAATATTTGGATGCAAATGATGGCGGCTCGTCAGAAACATTTCGCCGCGATGATGGCTATTATTATGGATACTCAGACTGCTATTCAAGAGATTATTCAAACTTCGATGCAAACTCAAGCTGAGAGTAGAGACAATATTTTTAGAGCTTGGTGTCATGTTTTAGGCGGCAGAAGATAAGTTTTTAAAAAAAAAGCGGTTTAGACCAGAAGTCTAAGCCGCTTTTTTTAGTTTAATACGTTTTTGCATATGGCTGTCGATGTGTTATGAGGTTATTATGAGCGAAGTTTTAAAATTAAGATGGAACCTGAAAATATTCCCGACGATAAGCTTCATGATGTGCTTCTTGATGAGGCGAACAGATCTTTTTCGATCCGTAAGCGGCGGCCTGCGGTCAGACAGTCAGTTCCTTTCATAGTATATGCCGCGGATCTGCTTAGCGTTGTCGTTCAAACCATTAGCGCGCGGGACAAGCAAGGCTTCTAAAAATTCGATTATATGACCATGGCCGAATAGCGCAGATATAAGGCGGAGATTATAAAAAAATATTTTAATATTGACAACCTAAAAATTACGGTTTATGCAAGAGTATCAAGAGCGGAGAGCAAAAAGACGATATTATAAGACAATCTCAAGTTTTACGGTTATATACGCGAAGGCAGGATTTAATTACTAGGTTATACAAAATTTAAATCGGTATTATCCGCTATAAAAAGGATTCGCAAAACTTTTCTGGAATCCTTAAGCGCGATTATGAAAAGCGCGCATAGCCCTGATGTTCGTCTTTTCTTCGTTATAGACGTCGTCGCCGAGTTATATCCCGGAATAAAGATTTTGGACGTAATTTTTATTTGATTTTGACGATATTGACAAGCAGACAGGCGTTTTATTTTATTTCTTGAGAACATATGAACGAAATAGCAGTAGAGAGCATAACGAAAAAATTCGGCGGTTTTGCCGCGGTAGACAATATTTCTCTTTACGTTCCTAAAGGAGGAATATGCGGAGTTTTAGGGCCTAACGGAGCGGGTAAAACGACTTTTATCAGAATGCTGTGCGGCCTTCTTTTGCCTACGGAATGCAGAGGCTCCGTAAGCGGATTTGACATAATGACTGAGTATGAGGAAATTAAAAGACGCATAGGATATATGTCTCAAAAATTTTCTCTTTATCCTTTTTTAACGGTAGAAGAAAATATTGATTTTTGGGCAAAATGTTATTCTTTGTCGTCCGTTGATTTAAAACGTAAAAAAGAAGAAATTTTTGAAATTTTAAAGTTAGAAAAGCTAAGAAACGTTGCGGTTCGGGTTTTGACCGGAGGCAATAGACAGAGATGCGCTTTGGCATGCGCGATAATTCATAATCCTTCCGTCGTTTTCCTCGACGAGCCTACTTCAGGAGCGGATCCTTTGGCAAGGCGCGACTTTTGGAAAATCATCGGCAAGCTGTCAGAAGAAGGAATCTCCGTGCTGGTTACCACTCACTATTTGGAAGAGGCTGAATATTGCCGACAGATATTGCTTATATCCGGAGGCAAAAAAGTCGCCGAAGGAAGTCCTACCGACTTAAAAAAAGAATGCGCTTCTTATGTGCCTGAGAAAAAAAACATTACTTTGGAAGACGTTTTTATACTTAAAACCAAATGAATTTTTATAGGCTCAGAGCTATAATAAAAAAAGAAATTTTTCATATAACAAGAGAACGCAAAACTTTGATCGCCGCGTTTGCGATTCCCGTTCTTTTAATTTTTTTGTTTTGCGATTCCTTGAGTCTCGACGTCGAAAACATATCGCTAGCCTTGATGGATAAAGACAATTCCCGTCAAAGCAGAGAGCTGGCCTGTAAATTTTCGTCCGGAGGTTATTTTAATGTTATCGCATATCCTGAGAATTACGCTGAAGTCAATAAGCTTTTTGAATCTGCCGGGATTGCCGTTTGCGTTGCGATACCTTCCGGTTTTTCCAGAGATATAAGTCGAGGCGGCTCTTCCATACAGATTCTTGTTGACGGCACGGATCCCAGCCGTTCCGGGACCGCTCTTAATTATATATCTTCAATTATACAAAATTATATATCGTCCGTATCGTTAAATTCTGACCCGGCGAATATAAAAGTTATAACTCCCGAGATAAGATTTTTCTACAATCCTTCTTTGAAAAGCAAAAATGCGGTCATACCTGGGCTTATAGCCATTATAATGGCCATTCTCTCCGCTTTGCTTACTTCGGTCTCCATTTCCAGAGAATGGGAAAATTCGTCTATGGAGCTGTTGCTGTCCGCTCCCGTGTCCGCATTGGAAATCATCGCGGGTAAATTTATACCTTATTTTATCATTGGTTTGATAGATTGTTTTATTTTGATTTTAATAGGAAACGTAATATATGACGTTCCTATAAAAGGCAGTTTTATTTTGTTGATCGCCGTATGTATGATTTTTCTTTCTTCAACTCTCCTTCAAGGTCTTGCAATCTCCATCGTTACCAGGAATTCTCTCGTTTCTAATTTAGTCGCTCTTCTTTCTTCCTTTCTTCCGACTATGATTTTATCGGGTTTCGTTTTCTGTATTTCGGATATGCCTAAAGTGATTCAATATATTACGTATTTAGTTCCGGGTAAATATTTTATCTCATGTTCAAGAAACCTGTTTTTAAAAGCCGCCGGTATCGAAATAATAATTGTAGATATTCTGTTTCTTTTAATTTTTAATTTAATCGTATTCGGCGTGTGTTTATCAAAATTTAAAAAGACATTAGATTAGCATGATTAAACGCATTGCAGCTTTGGTAACAAAAGAATTTTTAGAGATTAAGCGAACAAAATTGATCGTTCTTGTTTTTGCGGCTCCTTTGCTGCAGTTAATCGTGTTCGGTTACGCGGCCGTTTTAGACGTAAAAAATTTAGATCTCGCTATAATAGATAGAGATAACTCATATTCTTCGCGCAGGTTTATTATGGCCGTCCAAAATTCAGGATATTTTTCTATAAATAACGAAGTAGTTAGAGAAAGAGATATCGATTATTTTTTTAAAAAAGGAAAAATTTGCGGCTGCGTCGTTATTCCCAGAAATTTTGAAGAAAAACTATTGAAAGAAAAACAAAGTTCTATTCAGGTTCTTATCGACGGATCTAATTCTGTAGTCGCGTCTGCGTGTATGTCTTATATCGGCTCTTGCTGCGGAGTTTTATCCGAAAATTCAAATATAAAAACTTCTTTGGAAGTTAGATCTTTATACAACGCTTCGGGAAATAATCAATATTTTTTCCTTCCCGGACTTTTAGGAATGATTATACTCGTTTTAGGCATGCCTCTTACCGCGGTTTCTATAGTTAAAGAAAAGGAGCTGGGAGCCCTTGAGCAGCTTCAAGTTACTCCCTTGTCTTCTTATGAAATAGTCTTAGGGAAAATTATTTCTTACTTGGCGTTAATCTTAATCTCTTTTTCATTTATGCTTTTAGTGTGCGTTTATTGGTTTAAGCTTCCGTTCAGAGGGAATATCGGCGTTTTGTACTTAGCCGCGTTTTTTTATTTGTTTGTTTCTCTTGGCATGGGGATATTTGTTTCTATCGTATCTGAAACTCAACAGCAGGCTATTTTGACAAGTTTTTGTTTTATTCTTCCTATGATGCTTTTTTCCGGTTTTATATTTCCGGTTGAAAATATGCGCGGTATTTTTAGGGTTTTAGCCTATATAAATCCTTTTACGCATTTTTTAAGAATAACCAGGAGCGCTTTTTTAAAAGGAAGCGGGTTCGGCGAGCTTTCGGAAGATTTTCTGGTAATGATGGTAATTTCCGCCATAACGTTTTTATCTTCCGTAAAGCTGTTTTCAAAAAGAACCGGTTAACCGTTTATAGTGAAATAGGAGAATGAGAAATTTTATGAAAAAACCTGTCGTTATTATCCTCCTTGTTTTAGCTGTCGCCGTTATATCATACATTCTTTATCCTATGGACAAGCGAGACGAAAATATAGTAGAGCTGTCCGGAACTATGGAAGTAATAGAAATCGATTGTTCGTTTAAAATCGGAGGATATATAAGAGAATTACTCATAGAAGAAGGAGATTCTCTGAATAAAGGGCAGCTGATCGGCGCTTTAGACGATGAAAATGTTAACCAAGACATAGATATCGCGAAAACTTCCATAGACGTCATTAAGGCTCAGTTCCCTAAGCTCGAATTACAAATACGGCAAGCTTCGCAAGCGCGAGCGAAAGAAATAGAATCAGCTTTAGAGAAAGCTGAAGAAGCTTACTCCGTTTATGAAAGTTTGAAGAGCGGAGCGAGGGACGAAGAAATTAAACGAGCCGAATATCTTTTAAGAGAGAGCGAACATGCGCTTGATTACGCTGAGAAAAATTATAACAGAACCTCTAATCTATACGATAAAGGGGCCGTTCCTTTACAAGCTCGGGACGCGGCGGAAGCGGAGAGGCTTTCCGCTTTGGAAAAGAAAAAACAGGCCGAAGAATCTTTAAACCTTTTAAAGGCCGGACCTAAATCGCAAGACGTCGAAGCTGCGTTTAAAGCTTATAAGCAGGCCGAGTCAAATTATGAACTTGCTCTTATTAATAAACTCGACGTAGCCGAATTGATGGAAGAAAAAAAAATTTTAGAGAATCAATTAAAAAATTCTCGGGAAGAAATGAAAAAACTTGAGATAATTAAAAAGGATATTAAACTTTATTCTCCCGCCGACGGCGTAGTATTGAAAAAAATGGCCGAGCAGGGAGAAAATATTTCCGCGGGAGTCGTAGTAGCTACCATAGGCAATATTAAGAATATTTATTTAAACGGTTATGTCTCCGAAACCGATTTGGGCAAAATCAGACTGGGGCAGAAGGCGGAAGTAAAAGCCGATACATATCCGGATAAAGTTTATAACGGGATAATTTCATACGTTTCCGATCAAGCCGAGTTTACCCCTAAAAATTTAACGACTAAAGACGACAGGGTTAAACTTGTTTACAGAGTTAAAATTTCTATGGATAATTCTTCGGGAGATTTGAAACCGGGCATGATAGCGGACGCGATTATAAAACCGGACATGAATTGAAATGATAATTGTTGAAAATTTAGCTAAATCTTTTGGAAGCGTAACGGCTCTTAACGGAGTATCGTTAACTGCGGATACTAATAAAATTACGGGTATTATCGGGCCGGACGGTTCCGGTAAAACTTCGCTTTTAAGAATCCTTGCCTGCGTGATGAAATTTAACTCGGGCAGAGTCGAGATAGGCGGTTTGAACGTATCTTCGGACAGAGATAAAATAAAAAAGATTATAGGTTATGTTCCCAGAGATTACGGCCTTTACGGAGATTTGAGCGTTGATGAAAATATAAATTTTTACGCTGATTTATTTGGAGTTAGAGGCAAGTTGCTAAAAGACAGAAAGCATGAACTTTTACTTTGCTTAGATTTAGAAAGATTTGCGGACAGACAATCGCGTTTTCTTTCGGGAGGAATGAAGCAGAAGCTTCAGCTTGCCTGCGCTTTAATTCATAGGCCTAAATATTTGATATTGGACGAGCCCAGTTACGGAGTGGATCCGGTTTCAAGAAAAAAATTTTGGAGTTTGCTGACTTCTTTTGTCAACGAGGCTACGATTTTAGTTTCGACTTCTTATATGGACGAGGCCGGATATTTTGACGATATTATTCTTTTGAATAAAGGGAAGGCGATGATTAGCGGGGATTTGAATTCTCTTCTTCGGGTTTTGCCCGATCAAATTTTCGCCGTAAGATGTAAAAATTTATATGAAAGTTTAAATCGTACGAAGTTTATGTATAAGTCCGTTAATTTATACGGATATAGAATGCATGTTATTTTTAAGGAAGGTTGTTCTGATTTGGACGTTAGAAAAGAACTGAGCTCAGATTTTATTGATTCCGAAAGTATTCAACCTTCTTTGGAAGACGTTTTTATTTACTTGACGTCTTTATCTTGCTAATTTTCGTTTAAAATTTTTTTTAGAATTGGTATTGACAAAGTTAATATCTCGTGTTATTATGTTTGAGGTTTCGGCTCCGAGCGTTAACGTTTCGGTATCGGACCTCGCATATTGACAATTGAATAACGCTGA
>CASEKF010000052.1 GCA_949288455.1 uncultured bacterium | reverse complement strand
GAAAATTTGAACCGTTGCAAGGTTCGCCTCTGTATAAAAATCTGCGTATGCTCACTCTATCTTTTGATAATCTTGAAATCGGAGACGTTATAGAATACTGCATTTTAATACAAGACTCTCCCTATCCCGGGAAAGCGTTTTGGGGAACTTCCATGTCACAGGACACAGGCTTTATAAAAAAATCCGAATTCGAATTTTCCTGTCCGGAAGGCACATTTTTTAATCATATGACGTACAGGCAGCCAAACGAAAAAATGCCTATGAAAAAAAAGACATCTAAGAACACTGATATTTACAGCATAGAATTTAACAACGTACAGCCTTTAGAACAAGAAATGGCCATGCCTCCGACCGCTTCGCTTGTTCCAAAAATTATGGTATCCAGCATGACTACCTGGAACGACCTTGCGATAATGATGAACGAACTGACAAAAAACAAACTTCAGGCCGACGATAAAATGAAGCGGGAAATAGAGCTTTTAAAATCTGAATCTACTACAAAAGATTTAGAAGATAAAATTTACAATCTTGTCAAAAACTCTAAGAAAATCATCCCTTTAGGATATGGACTTGGAACATACAGACTTAATAACGCCGCAGAGATTTACAAACAGCGCGTAATCTCCTCAGCCGACGCAGCGGTGCTTCTATGCGCTCTCTATAAGGAAGCCGGTTTCGACGCAAGACTGGCTCTAGTCGCCTCCTCCGCCATAGGCAAAGTAGCTCAAGAGCTTCCCAGCATACAGCAATTTGACACTTTAACCGTAGCTTTAAAAGAAGGAAACGGATATAAATGGATAGATTCCAGCTTCAGAAGTCCGTTTTTGGGAGAACTGCCGGCTGACGTCCAAGGCTCGGACGCTTTTGTTTTCAGCGGAAATATGGGCAATTTTGCGATCTTGCCTCTAAACGCTCCTTCCGATAATAGAGAAGACGTGGCCGGAGAAGTTGCGCTGATGAAAGAAGGAACAGCGGACGCCGTAATATCTTTGGATTTTTTCGGAGTAAACGCTTACACCTGGAACGAGCTTTATTCTCGCCTAAACTCGGCGCAAAGACAAAATATTTATAGAATCGTCGCAAGCAGAACGACCCCCAACGCTAATATAATTAATAAATCTTTATCAACTCCAAAAGCCCCGGGAGATCCGTTTAACATTTTTATAAGATATCTTTCTTTTGGACTGGTGAAAAAAACAAAAGACGGAAACTTTGAATGTCATCTCCCCATTTTATCAGGAGGCGACTTTAGAAAAATCATCTCTGATAATATTAAAGAAAGAACGGTTCCGGTCTTTATAGGAAACCCCTGCCAAGAGGACAGAAGATTCAGAATTTCCCTCCCGGAAGGAATCGCGGTAATAGAAAGACCAAAGACGATCAATATTAACAACGACGTCGGAGCTTTCCAAGTAATATGCGAACAAAAAGAACAATCTCTCTATTATCACAGCAGATTAATTTTCAAAAAGACCATAGTCGAAAAACAGGATTTCAACAAACTTATGGAAATTCTTGAAGCAGCCGAAGACGCGAGAAACGAAACGATTACAATGACGGGTTTCAATATTAGATGAATACGGTCAAAGCGTTCGCAAAAATAAATTTATCTCTGTCTCTGGGCAATAAACGAGCGGACGGTTTTCATGAAATAAAAACGGTGCTGCAAACGATATCGCTTTTCGATTCTCTGACTTTCAGGAAAACCAATAAACGGTCGTATGCGATTATAGACGGAAAATATACGGACGTCCCCGCAAACGGCAATATCGCTCTTAAAGCTTTAGATTTAATAAAAAATTTCGCAAACATAACTGATAATTACGAAGTAAGAATTACAAAACGAATCCCGGTTCAAGCCGGAATGGGAGGAGGTTCAAGCGACGCCTGGAGCGTTTTTGAATATATAGCCGCAAAATACGATTTAAAAAAAAAGAGTTCGGATCTTTTAAAACTTGCTTCGCGTCTAGGCAGCGATATTCCCTTCTTTTATTTTAAAGGCAGAGTTTTAGCGGAAGGAAGAGGAGAAATATTAACTCCGCTTGAAGACGCTGAAAAAAAGTATCTTCTTATAGTTAAACCCCCTTTCGGAATATCGACTGAAGAGGCTTATAAACTCTGGGACGAATATTGTGACAAAAACAAATTAAACTCAGCCGTCCCGCCCGTTTATGAATATAAAAACGATTTTGAAAAAGCAATTTTTAAGAAATACCCGTCTCTGGAAAACATAAAAAAAAGGATGTTAGCTCTAAACGCAAAACATGCCTTAATGACGGGAAGCGGCTCCGCCGTAATAGGTTTATTCAAAGATAAAAACGATCAAAAGGAAGCGTCGTCAGATCATGAATTAAGCGAAGCAGGCGACGTAATTATCGCGGAGACTTTAGGAAAAGAAGAACTTAAATCATAAAAACAAGGCATAATTCAAACGAATAAAAACGCTTTAAATTCTTCAGGTAATCTTCTCTTGCGTACGTTATTTAATTTTGGCTAAAGCGTACTCATAATAACCGACTAAATAATAATTTTTATAAAACCATGAAAATTTTTTACGTCAGAATATGCGTTTTATTATTGCTGTTAAGCTGTTCAATATCCTATTCTCAACCCCTTCTGTCAGAATCTGAGTTGCAAGACAAAGAAGCGCAAATTTATAAATTCGCTTTATATGTAGGCCTGAACGACAAGCGGTCATATTCCCAGATTATCTCATCAAAAGAGGCTGAAGAAAAGGTAAAAAAAATCTGTTTGGAATACGCTTCGGGGTATACGCTGATTAATTCCAAAGGAGCGTATCATGACGGCAAACGCCTTACCGAGGAAAATGGATTTATATTAGTTTTTTACGTTCCGTTTAAAAAAGGTAAAATTATGGCGGAAAAAATAGCTAAAAAACTTGTCTTAACTTTAAATCAAAGCTCTATTCTGATAGAATGTCACCCTGCGGACTGCAGATTTTATACGTATGAAGAAGCTTTGCGACCCGATTAATATCAATGGAAAGGCGAAAACGATGCTTAAAATTACGGCTCCCACAAGAATCGACCTTGCCGGAGGCACGCTTGATATATTTCCTCTGTATCTTTTCGAAGGAGGAGGAATCACGATCAATATGGCAATCAATCTTGAAACGTCAGTATCCATAAACAAACGAAAAGATAAAATCATAAATATCGCGTCTTCGGATCTCGAAATTATAGAATTATATGAAAGCGCAGAAAAAATAGACGCAAAAAAGAGTAAATTGGGATTGATATGCGAAGTTATTAACTTTTTTCAGCCTGATTGCGGTCTGGACATTTCGGTCTCAAGCTCGGTTCCAAAAGGTTCCGGCCTCGCCGCTTCATCATCTTTAATCGTAGCTCTTACTTACGGTTTTTCTAAGTTATACGGCGAAAAAGCAGAAGCGAATACGTTAATCGACTGGTGCGCAAATATTGAAGCGAAACACTTAGGCGTTCCTACCGGAAAACAAGATTACTATGCCGCCTACTTTGGAGGGATCAATACTATATACTTTACAGATAAAGGAATCGAACTCAAACAGGCTAAATTGTCAAAATTAGACATCCGTCAGATTGAAGAACACGTCGTATTATCTTTCACGGGCAAATCGCATTTTTCAGGCGCAAATAATTGGGATATAATGAAAGGATACATAGACGATACAGGCGATACAAGAGAGCATATGAAACGGATCAAAATCACGGCGGAAAAGATGGACTCGGCTATTAATAGAAGGGATATAACAGCTTTCTCCGAACTGGTAAAAGAAGAATGGGAAAACAGAAAAAAACTAGCGAAAGAAATATCGAATGATAAAATAGATGAAATAATACGAAAAGCGGAAGAAGCGGGAGCTTTGGCTTCTAAAATTTGCGGAGCCGGAGGAGGAGGCTGCTTAATGACGGTATGCCGACCCGAAAAAAGAGAACAAGTAATAAATGCTATAGAAACCTCGGGGGGAAAGATTTTACCTTTTAATATATCAACGATAGGCGTAAACATCATGGGAGCCTAACTAACCCATAAATAAAAATCTCCGAATAAAAATGTAAAGGAAAATTATATCATTCTTCCTGCGGCAGCGGCAAATTTATCATTTGGAGATATAAACATAAGCATAGGCTTAGGTAATCAAGAACCCCCTCCGCCTCCGCCGCCGCCTGATCAATCGCAGCGGCACCGTAATCCTGAGCCACGACACCATCACAATGACAGAGGCGTACGCGGATGTATCTGTAAACCTAACTGTCCTTGCTGCAAAAAAAATCAATGCGGACCAAGATGCAAATGTTCTAAAACATGTCCGGGATGCAGAGAGAGCCATAAAACCCCTCCGCCGCATCGCAAAAAGTA
>CASEKF010000051.1 GCA_949288455.1 uncultured bacterium | reverse complement strand
TCACCAGGGAAGTGTAGTAGCTGCCGATGGTGGCCGGGGCGTTATACAGGGCGGCCAGCAGGTATTTCTTGATGTTGCGGACATAGGTGGTGTTCTCCCGCATCCGGTCCAGCACATACTCGATGTGGGAGCTGTCCAGCTTCAGGAACCGGGACTTGACCACCTCCGCCGGATAGTCGTCTCCGGCAATGCGGATGGTCTCCCGGCGGGAGCATACCGTGTCCACCATGAGCTCCACCAGTTCATCCAGACGGTCCCGGTCAAGCTGACGGTTCTGGATGAGGTAGTCATACTCGATGTTCTCCAAAATCAATTCCCGATAGTTCTCTCGCTCCCGCATCCAATCCCGTCCCATCCCGTCCGAACCCCTGGGGGTTTTGGGGGAGGATAGGACAGGATTTGATCCTTCTGTACTTGATAAATCTTTTTTTGATTTATCTTTACTTGATCTATTAGTATTTAATTGTGCGGGGTTTTCCTGTTCAGGTTCTTCCAAGACAGGTAAAGCCTGTTCAGGATTATCCAAGACTGGATTTTCCCGTTCAGGTTTTTCCGGTTCAGGTGGGCGGGGCTGCTCCAGGATGCTGTACTCGATGGCGCCAAGCTGGCCGTTGGGGTTGCGGACCCGCTGGCGGATAACATACCCGTGTTCCTCCAGCTCCCGCACTCCGGCGCAGATACTGTCAACGCCATCCTTGCAGATCCGGGCCAGCCCCTTGGTGGTATAGTCCCACTCCTCCGGCAGGGAGAGCATGAGGGAGAGAAGGCCCTTCGCTTTCAACGAGAGCGACTTGTCCCGCAGGTGATGGTTGGACATCACCGTGTAATCGCGGGTTTTCTCAATGCGGAATACCGCCATATTGGATACCTCCTTCCTTCGGTTTTGAAAAGTGTTCGTTTCGGCGGGTTTGCGCCCCTGTATCACCGCCCGGCCTCCCATGAGAGAAAGGATATGGGAGGCCTCGTTTGCGCCGCCCACAGGCGAAAAAACAGGGGATTTCCCACCCGTTTTCATACAGTTTTGGGCGCCCCAAGCAGGGCATAAAAAAACGCCACAGGTTTGTGTTACCTATGGCGTTGCCCCGGCAGATGGCCGGTCTGTATTCAGTTATGTAGTCATGGGGCGGAGGCCCCGATTGCTGGGCGCTGTATCCGTATCTTGGCATTTCGTGGTCTTTCAGCGTGTCAAGGCTCACTCAACAGTAGTAAAATCGTAGTAAATGAGGTGGTTTTGACCTGTCTGAAATGCCCGTGGATACAGTGTTTTCAAGGGATAATCAGATTTTGGCTTGATTTTTATCTTAAAAGCGCCTCGGCCGATTTAATCGACTGAGCCGTTGCTTTTCCAAAAGTCATACAAGCTAAAGACTCCAATTTGTCTTTGCCTGCGAGTTCTCGAACGGTTACTAAAGTGGAATCTTTTTGAATTTTTTCAACGTAAAAATAAGACGAAGCCCTAGAGGCTATCACGCCTAAATGCGTTACCGCCAGAATCTGCCTTTTACGAGATACCAAGGCAAGTTCCTCGGCTACTGCCGCCGCAGCTTTTCCGGATATTCCCGTATCGATTTCGTCAAAAATAATAGTATCGATTTTATCGTAATCGGCAAAAACAGTCTTCAAAGCCAACATAATTCTTGACAGTTCGCCTCCTGAAGCTATCTTAGCCAAGGGAGCCAAAGAATGAGATAAATTAGCGGAAACAAGAAATTCAACTTTATCTTTACCTTTAGATCCAAAATCACAAGGCGAAATCTCTATTAAAAAACGGGCTTTAGAAAGCTCCAGTTTACGAAGTTTATCTATTACCAACGAAGATAGCTCGCTAGCCGTTTTCTTCCTTCCTTCAGTAAGTCTATTAGCGTAAAAATCCATTTCCCGCAATACAATTTCAATATGTCCCTCAAGCTCTGAAATTTCTTCTGACAAACCCTCGATTTCAAGCAATTCTTTTTTTAAAAGATCAAGAAAATCTACGAGTTCTCCAAGATTTTTTCCATATTTCTTTTTAAGGGAATTTAGCGAGTTCAACCGCGATTCTAAAAATTCAATTCTAGAAGAGCTCACTTCAAGATTTTCAAAATAACGCCTAATGTTAAAAGAAAAATCTTTAAGACTTTCAAAGGAAGATTCAAAAGAGGTAAAATCATTTTTCAAAGAAGAATCCATCGCCAAAATTTTACCGAGCAAAACGGAAATCTTATCCAGGGAAACGATAACTCCAAAATCTTCTCCGGTAAGAAGCTCATAAATTTTACAAGACGATTCTTTTAAGGTTTCAATATTTAATAAAACGTCCAGCTCGCTTTTTAAACGCTCGTCTTCGTCAAGCGAACAGATTGCGGCCTCTTCTATTTCCCGTATCTGATATGACAAAAAAGATTTTCTAAGAGAAACCTCCGACTCTTTAATTTTCAAAGAGGATAATTCTTTTTCAAGAGTCCGATATTCTAGATATCGATTAGAATAAGCCTCGAGGTTTTCCTTATAAACGCTTCCTCCGAAAGCGTCTAAAAGAGATAAATAGGACGAAGGAGAAAGCAAAGAATAAGTCTGATGCTGCGAATGAATATCTACGAGATATTCTCTCGCTTTAATTAAAAGATCTTTCGACGCCAAAATTCCGTTAAGTCTGTATTTGGAAGAAAAACGCGTTATTTCTCTGGAAACGGTAAGCTCTTCTTCTAAAATTTCTACTCCGCATTCGAGCGACAAAGCGTCGACAAGGGTCGGACCGCAAACAAAAGTAAGCTCAATAAACGCGCTGTTACAATCGGGCTTAATCAGATCCTTCCCCGCTTTGCCTCCTAAAGCTACGTCTATAGCCCTTATCAAAACGCTTTTGCCGGCTCCGGTTTCTCCGGCAAAAACGTTAAGTCCATCCCCTAAATTAATTTTCACATCGTCAAATAAAACGAAATTTTTTATATAAAGCGACTTAAGCATAATCTAAAAATACCTCGTAAAATTAACGCGAAATTATTCGACAGACTCTCTGCGATCCCTAAATTCAAATAAAAAAGCCCGAGCTAAAAGCCGCGCCGTACACATCGCTTCTTTACGCCGGGAATTTTTTATTTCGTTATATAAAACGTTATCTTCTTGACAGAGAAATAAAATAAAGCAAATTTAAAATAGCTACGGCCGCGGAGGCTACGTAAGTCAAAGCGGCTGCGGTCAATACGGATTTTACGCCGGAAGATTCCTTACGAGTTACCAAACCGTACTCGTTAATCAAGGCTAACGCTCTGCCGCTTGCGTTAAACTCGACCGGAAGAGTGACCAAAGTAAAACATACGGCGGCGCAAAAGAAAATGATTCCAATATTTATTAAATTCATATAATGAATAAAAATACCGATAATGATAAGCCAAGGAGCAAGCGTAGAACCTAAACTGGCGATGGGGAATAAACGTTGACGGAAATTAAAAAAAGCGTAATTTTCGCGAGATTGAACGGCATGTCCGGTTTCATGAGCCGCTATGCCTATAGCCGCGATAGAATCTGAATCGTACACGTCCTTGGAAAGAGCAATTACGCTTCTTGCAGGGTCGAAATTATCCGTTAATGTTCCATCCGTTTTAATTACCTCAACGTCGGTTATTCCTTTATTCTTTAAAATCAATTCCGCGACTTCCCTACCGGTAAGGCCGGAAGAATTTTGAATCTTTTTATATTTATTATACGCTAATTGTACCCATATATGAGGAAAGAAAGTTATAGCTAATACAACTAACATTATTATTAACATATATACCATATTAATAACCCTCCTTTAAATAATTTTTACTATTTCGGTCTGAATCGGAGCGCCGAAACACATCGGACCTTCGGAAGACATGAAAACGTCTATTTCCGTTCTTATTCCAAATTTGCCGGGAAGATAAATTCCCGGTTCCAACGAAAAACAACAGCCTGAGCTTATATGCCTGGAATCTCTAGTTTCAAGATTATCTATCATAACTCCGGCTCCATGTACCTCCTCTCCTATGGAATGTCCGGTTCTATGAATAAAATATTCTCCGTAACCCGCTTTTCCGATGACGTTTCTGGCGCAATCGTCTACCTGCCATCCGCAAAGGCTTTCTTTTTTAGAAAACGAGTTTTTAAGCAGAGAAAACGCGGAATCTCTGGCCTCGGCGACAATTTTAAAAACGGAAGCATAAGCGTCAGGTATAACGTCGCCCAGATAACCCGTCCAAGTAATATCGCCGTAAATCGAACCGGGAAGATCCAGTTTGCCCCAAAGATCTATGAGGAGAAAATCTCCCGGCTTAATCGGTTTAGCTCTCTCGGGCGAAGACTCGTAATGAGGATCGGCCGAACTTTCATTTACGGCGGCTACCGGCGAAGAAGAGGTTATCAAATTCTTCTTCTTAAACAAAGAGAGCATTAATATTTGTATATCATATTCGCTTACGGCGACTTTGTCCCTTACTCGTCTTGCGACTTCTTTAAAGACGACGTCCACGATTCCTCTCAAAATCTCGCAAGCCGCTTTATGAGTAAGCATTTGTTCTTCGGTCAGCGCAGCCTCAAATTCCTGTATAAGTTCGGCGGAAGAAACTATCGTTTTGCCTTTGCTTTTTACTGATTCGACGGTGCCGGCGTCGACTACGGAAACGTAAGGGATCTCGTTATTCGGCGAATATTGCATGGCTACGACGCTACGATTACTCAAAGCTTTTTCAAGAGCAGAGTCAAGCTCTTGCCAAGACAAATATTCCAACGTATCTCCGGGGAGATCGTTAAGGGTATTTTTCTCTATTTTATGAACAATCTTCACGGGAGTTCCGAAAGCAGGTATAAAATAAAACCATCTCCTCGTAGCATGTCCGGCTTCTTTAAATTTCAAAATTCTTGAAGCGAAAGGATCGCTGTGTCTGAACGAGTAAAAAAGCCACCCGTCAACGCGGCGTTTTTTTAGACTTTCCCGTATTTTTTCTATTATAGTCATTCTCAACCTTCTCGTTTATATTTGATTCGCCTTCTCCGTGAAAAGCTTCGGAAGCTATATTTCCTCCGTCGCTTTCATACAAGCCGAACGCCGATATCGGATCGTCCGTTAAAGAAGCGGGAGGAGAATACCATTCCCGTTTTGGCGAAATCATCTTTTCTCCCGTTTTAAAAAGATGTAAATATCTGGGAGTCATAATCTGCACTTCATTTTCGTTAAATACGTCTTGAATATTGGCGTAAAGCTCAGACTTAATTTTTCTTCTTATATCGGGACGATCCAACCAAGTTACCAGAGTATATTCCATATAATAATCTCCCATATCGGACTGCCATACGAAAGGCTTAGAGCCTTTCATAAGGGAAGAAGTTCTTCTTGCAGCCTCTAAAAGCAATGCGTTTACCTGTCTCCAAGGAACATTATAATCTAAACCGACGACGGTATAAAGCGATATTCCATGTTTTTCTTTTAATGAAGTATAATTAACCGTAGACGAACTTAAAATTAAAGAATTAGGAATAGACACTTCTTCCTGAGCTATCGTTCTTATCTTAACCGTAAAAGCTCCGGCGCTTATTACTTCTCCTTCATAGTCGTTTACTTTAATATAATCTCCGTTTTTTAAAGTCTTAGTATAAATAATAATAATTCCGGAAATACCCTGGCTTATTATATTTGAAGATCCCAAGGACATCATAAGTCCTACGACTACTGACAGACCTTTAAAAGCGTCGCTATCGCTTCCCGGAATAAAAGGATAAGCCAAACCTAACCCGACGATCCAAAGAAAGGCCGTAGTTATTCGTTTCGTAGGAACTACGGTATATTGATCTATCCAAGGAAATTTTATATCGTTATTCTCTACGCCGTTAAAAAATATTACCGTAAGGTTTACAAGTATCTTTGTCGACGCAATAATCATTACAAAAACAATCAGACTAGGCAAAAGCTGAATAAACTCTGTGTAAAAAGAAGAAAAAATTCCATAAATACTTTTTAAAAGACCGCTGGCCCAAGGCTTAGTATAAGGTATGCTAGAAAGTATAACGGTCAAATCCGTATAAATAACGAAAGACGCTAAGACATAATATGAAATCAGTATAGCCTTATTTATATAATTAGCGAATAACACAGAATATTTATCGGTAAAATCTGAAGACGAAAAATTTTCAAGCAGAAGTTTCAGCCACTTTTCAAGCGATTTTTCAAAAAAACCGCGTATAAAATTCATTACGAAAAAAACGACAAAGGTTATTATTATTGCAACTAAAATCGTTAAGCCGGCCTCTTTTACAAAAGTCAAATTCTTCTGCCTTTTATAATTCTCAACGGCGTCGTTAAGATGATCTACGGCTTCAAGAGCATACTCTTTAAGAGATTGATCAAGCATAGGGTTAGCGTCGCCTTCTAAAATACGAAAGACGGAAACGCGATCTAAACGTATATCGAAGCCATATTTAATTGGCTTAAGCTCAATCGTACCAGGACCGCCTTTATCGACAACCGAAGCAATTTTTTCCATGGCAGCTTCGGCTCTCAACTCGGCTCCAAATTTTACGGTGTCTCTTCTTAACGTTGTAATTACCCTGTTAAAAAAAACTACCTCATACCCGGTTATATCTTTGACTTTAGCCGATTTCGCAATAGAAGACGAAGCAGATGAAGGAACGACGGGAGGATAAGAGCCGGAAGACGGAGCCAATTCGTCGGGAGATACCGAAGAAGAGCCGGAAGACGAAGTCAATTCGTCAGAAGACTCCGAAGAAGAGCCGGAAGACGAAGTCAATTCGTCGGAAGGCTCCGAAGAAGAGCCGGAAGATGAAGTCAATTCGTCATCAGACGAAGCAAAAAAAATCGATATCGGAGCCCGTACGACTAAAGAAGCTTCCGATGGGCAGCAATAAGGAATTAATAAAATAAAGAATAGAAATAAATACTTTAGATAATTATTCATTAACATAAAGTCTCAAAACAGAGACACAAAAATATCAACTCAGGCCTGATAATTATGAATAATATTTGCCTGTATTTTACTTCTATCATGTAAACAAGCGGCTGTCAAGACTCTCTATCCTATTTTCTAAACTGCGCATATCAAAACTGAATTTTCCTAAACTAAAGGTATGGATAATTAAAAGAAGATATGGCGGTTTAAGTTTTAAAAGGTTTTTAAATACGAAATACAGAAATAAATTTTAAATATCAGGCGTCAAATATTTTTTAACCAAGCGCACGGCCAAAAGGCAATATATAAACTTAAACTACGCGAGAAAAGACGACAAAATTTAATCAAAATGTCTCATAAAACGTTCGCAATCTCTTAGATAAAAATTTTTAATAAATCTCATAGCGCAAATAACATAAAATCGAGGCGAGCACATGGTCAAATCAACATATAAAATAATAATTTTCATATTAGCTTTAGCTATACTATGTCCTTTCGTTCAGACGGCAAGAGCCGAAACTAAAGAAGAACAAAAAACGTCGGAACAAATAACTCAAACCCAAGAAACGATAAAAGAAGAAAATCAGGCAGAAAATTCCGAAGAGTCTAACGAACCTCCCGCTCCTCCGACTCCCGCGCCAATTCCCAAACCTCACCAATCCGGCATATTAATAGAGATAGACGCAAAAGACACGGACGGGAAAATATATTCTTCGTCTTTTATATCGCATGACCCAAACGGATATATGGAAAATTCGGCTTGCGTTATCGAAACAGACGACAATTTAACGACAGCTTTCTCAAATCCAATCTTAAAATCTAACGCGTCGTTTTTCATAAAGGCCGACATAACGAGCAAACCGGAAAATTCGGTATCTTCGGCCGATAAATTTTTAAACGATTTAGATAAATTAATCAATTCAACCCCCGGATTAAAATATAGAATAAAAGGCATTATTTTAAACGCGACTCCCGATATCGACGGTTCCCCTTGGAAAGGATATGAAGAAGAACATTACGTATACTATTCTATGATAGCGAGAGGTATAAAAGAAAAATATAACGATACATTTCAAATAGGCGGGCTAGGCTTTACCGCCGCGTTCGAAGGAGACGGAGAATATAAGGATACTTCTCCGGTTCTTAAAAATTTTCTCGATTTCTTAAGCAGGCGAAACGTTCCGTGCGATATAATGTATCTAAACTCCGGCAGTTTGACTCCTTACAACTATTTTTTAGAAACGGCATATTTAAAAAGCAAAGTTTTTCCGGAATACGAAAGCAAAATAAATCGCTTAAAAATATATGTCTCAATCAATAACGATCTTTCCTTAATAGACGATTGGAATATGAAACAAACAACGGCAATTCAAAATCTTATATGCGCAATAAAGGCAAAAGCCGATTTCTTAGAACTTCCGACTTTTATAAGCGAAGGAAATTTAAACGAAGCTCTGGAATCCTCTTTTTCTGACGATTACGCTTTTCTTATCAACGCTAAAGGGATGGACAGACTGTCGTTTCTTATCCATTCGGCAAAACCCGACGACTCTTCGATATTTCTGATTCTGGCGGCGTCAAATCCTTCCGATTGGATATTGAATTCAAACCAAAGCGAAATAAAAGACAGAATAGAAAAAGAATATAGAAATATAGCGCATAAATTCACCGACGGCATATATTCGCCGGAGTATTCAAGATTCAGACTCAGTCTCACAAACTGTCCATGGAGCGGAAAAGACGTCAAAATGGAACGATTCGAACTTACGTCTGAAGGAACTCTAAATAAAATAGAAGAACAAAACCTGGACGGCAGAAACGAATATTTCTTTAACAAAGCTATTAAAACTCCGGTAGTTATGCTTATTAAAATTACGGCATTAGAGCCGCCTAAGCAAGAAGAAGAAATCAACGGCGAAGGCGAAGATAAAGAAAACGGCGACAGCGATAATACTATAGAAGGCGAAGTAAAAGAAACTGAAAATAACCGGGTAAACTAGTTTTTTAGCGTTATTCCATAATTGCATAACGAGGGCAGAATGTACTTATGAGC
>CASEKF010000050.1 GCA_949288455.1 uncultured bacterium | reverse complement strand
AGGAAGAGGAGAAGCCAAAATTCCTTAACTTGGATAATATCGCGCAACAAGAAGAGAAGCCAAAATTCCTTAGCTTGGATAATATCGCGCAAGAAGAGAAGCCAAAATTCCTTAACTTGGATAATATCGCGCAGGAAGAGGAGAAGCCAAAATCCATTGGCTTGGATAATATCGCGCAACAAGAAGAGAATAAGCCACAATCCATTGGCTTGGATGATATCGCTCAGGAAGAGGATAAGCCAAAATTCTTCGGATTAGAAAACTCCGCTCAGGAAAAAGAAACGCAAAGCGTAGTCATAGACAATACGGAGCATGAAGAAACTTCTCTATTCGGATCAAGCGTTAATTTCGGAGCCGCAAAAACCGAACAATCCATATTCGATTTAAATTTAGCTTTAAAAAGACGAATAAAATCACATCAACAAGCTAGAATTGAAGAATTAGCAAAACTTTATTCCGAGGCAGAAAATAAAGTTAACGTCGACGCTCACAATGTTTCCAAAAACTCCGAAAAAATAGAAAAAGAAATCGCTACTTTAAAACAAGAGATATTACAATTAAAACAAGAAGCCGAGCATTCGAAACAAGAGCGTGAACAAACTACTCAATTTATAACGGTATTCTTTAATCAGGACACCGTAGAAAACGCCTTAGACACTATTTTTTCTTCGCTGAAAAATATTATGCCCTGCAACGCTCTTGAATTTATGTATCTTGACGAACCTCAAGGCTTAGTGTTTATATATTCTATAACGGAAGAGGGCATATACCAATGGGAAGATTACGTAGCTTACAAAGGCACGGATTTTGAGCCTGTGCTAGCCGCTCAACAGCCTGATATAGTAAACGACTTAAGCATAAAAGACGACTATCCTGTATCCGGAATGCCTGAAAATATAGGGCTAAAATCCCTTCTTCGGCTTCCATGCGCAACCGCAGAAAACTTTATAGGTTTCTTAGATATCTACGCATACGAAGTAAGCGCATACTCGAAAGAAGATATCAATAAAGGTTCTCCTTTTTCCATAAGCGCCGCGTTCTTCTTCGAAAATATGTTTCTTAAAGAAAAATTAAGTTACATAAGAGAAAATCAAAGACCGCGTCCAGATAGGGAATATTTAAATATCGTCGGTTATCTAAATAAAGAATTTGAACGTCCGTTAGACGAAATAATGCAAAACGCAAACAACGTCACAAAAAAAACTTATGGGAAATTAATGCCTAAGCAGGTTGAATTTTTGAACATGATAAAAGGCTATGCCGCGGATATAAAAAAATGTTCGCAATATCTGCAAGAATATTTAGCTTTTACGGCCGGACAAGTTCAACCGGAAATAACGCGCATCGATATAAAAAAGCTGATCGATAAAGTCCACGGCATGATAAAGCGACAAATAGATGATAAAACGGTCAGATTATTTATAGAAATGCCTAATAAACCGCCGCAAATTATAGGCGATTATAAAATGTTGATAAGAATTCTGTTAGCTATGCTGACTAACGCTTTAGAAGCGACTAAAGTAGGAGGCTCGTTCAGAATAAGCGTCTATACTAACGAAGATATGGCTGAATTCGCAGTTTATGATTTTGGCACAGATATCATATCTCCAAACGATTACGAAGCGATTTTTACTCCTTTTGGCGTAATGAAAAACAGCGCGAATAAAAAAAGAACAAAAATGTTTCTAAATTTGCCAATGGTAAAATTATACGCAGAGTCTATGGGAGGAACGATTACTATAGACTCTATAAAGGGTTCAGGAACAATGTTTTCTTTAAAAATGCCGTTCGCGCCTAAAAGATAACGCGCAACTGCAATAATTTATAAAAAGCCCCGGTAAAACTATTTACCGGAGCTTTTTATAATTAGAAAACGCGTCGGCATATCAAGAGGGATCAAAGAAACGCCG
Source organism: uncultured bacterium (assembly GCA_949288455.1). Lineage (GTDB taxonomy): Bacteria > Vulcanimicrobiota > CADAWZ01 > CADAWZ01 > CADAWZ01 > CASEKF01. The sequence goes on along the minus strand of CASEKF010000050.1, from coordinate 8,255 downwards.
CGTCTAATAAGTCAATCTTAAACAACTCAGGTTTCAATAATATATTGCCGATTGTTTTTAATTAATCGCAGAAGGCCGAATAAGCGCAGGCTATCTCAAAAACGTTATCGCGGACATCCTAAAGAAACGGGTATTTCTCGAAGAAAAAGCAGAAAATCTAATGCGCACACAGCTGAAAAACGGCTAACCCAAAAGCGGCAAATACGCCCCCTTAAAAACAAGAGAAAACTTAAGGAGACAGAACGAATTATGAAATTGGGCATCGTAGGCTGGCCTTTAAAAGAGACCTTATCTCCGGCGATTCATAATAAAGCGTTCGGAGAGATGGGACTTGCAGCGTCGTATAAATCATATCCAATCAAAAATTCAAACGATATTTTCCCAATAGCGTTAAACGAAAAATTATCCGGCTTTAATATAACCTCTCCCCATAAACCGGCAGTAGCGAAACTGCTGCCCGAGACGATATCAAAAGAAGCGAAAATAACTCAATCCGTAAATTGCGTAATTTATTCAGACGGAACATTTAAAGGCGAAAACTTCGATATATACGGTTTCGAAACGTCTTTTAAGACTATCCAAACCTTTGACAAAGGCGAATTTATAATATTCGGAAACGGAGGAGCCGCCAGAAGCGTATATTACGCGCTGGCAAAAAACAACGCTAAAACAATAATAATAAAAAGCAGAAACATCAAAAAAGCGGAAAAGCTCCATGAATATTATGATAAAACTTTTCCCTATATATCGAAAGAAATACTTCAATCAGACTACGATCTAAAAAAAGCCGCTAGAAACGCAAAAGGGATCATCAACTGTACTCCCTGCTCCATGAAAGGATATTCCGACGACGTCGGACTTTTTATACCGGAAACAACTAATAAAAACTGTTTAGTATTCGATTTAGTATATATTCCATTCAACACAAAATTTACTATACAAGCGCAAACGCTCGGCCTTAAATTTAAAAACGGATTAGAAATGTTGCTGCTGCAAGGTCTTAAATCTTTCAATATGTGGACCGGAAAAATATTTAACCTTAAGTCTATGTACGACTACGCTAAATACCTACTTTACGATTTTTAAAAATAACGACGCGAAATCAGATATTTCAAACGTAACAAGAAAACGAGTTAATAAATTTCGGACAAAGTTAAAATATTCTTGGAAAGGATTCTAAAAATGAAATTTTTAACCGCAGGAGAATCGCATGGTCCGGGTCTTACGGCAATTCTCGACGGACTGCCTTCTAACTTCACGATAAACGAAACGGAAATAAAAAAAGTAATGAAACTTAGAAGAACAGGTTATGGACGCGGAAGAAGAATGACGTTTGAAGACGACGAAGTCATTATTACGGGAGGTCTAATAAGAGGCAAGACATACGGCGCTCCAATTTCATTTTTTATACGAAATAAAGACTCGGGAAATTTTCAGGAGAAAATGACGATTCCAAGACCCGGCCACTCTGATTTTTCAGGAAGTTTAAAATATGAACTGGACAACCTATCCTATCCCGCCGAATGCCAAGGAGGACGAAAAACTGCCGCGACAGTAGTTCTTGGAGAAATATCGAGACAATTTCTAAGCGTTTTCAATATTGAAATTCTCGGCTACGTCTACGCTATAGGAACAGAATCTTCAATTCCGGAAAAAACAACCAGTATACGGCTTCTAAGGGAAACGGCAGAGGCATCTCCGTTAAGACTGGCTTGCAGGACAAACGAACGAAATATCATTAAACTCATAGATCAGGCTGCCAAACAGGGAGACACTCTTGGAGGAAAAATTCAAATCGTCGCAGAAAATTTGCCAATAGGGTTAGGAGCTTTTTCTCAATGGGACAGGCGACTAGACAGCCGTTTAGCCGCGGGGGTTATGTCTGTTCCGGGAATTAAAGCCGTTTCTATAGGAGCCGGATTTAAAAGTTCAGAAATCCCGGGAAGCAAATTTCAAGACTCTATTTTCGCCGGAGGCATAAGAACATCCAATAATTCAGGAGGTATTGAAGGAGGCATATCAAACGGCGAAAGATTAGAAATGACCGCGGCGATGAAACCGATACCGTCTTTGAAAAAAGGTCTTCCGTCTCTGGATTTATCGTCCGGCAAAGAGGGCAAGGCCGCATATATACGTTCTGACGTCATTGCTGTTCCGGCCGCAGCGATGACTTGCGAAGCGATGACAGCCATAATACTTTTAGAATTTTTTATCGAACGTTTTGGGAAAGACACGCTGGAAGATACCAAAATAAACTTTGATACAATCAATAATAAAATAAAAGAACGGATTAAAGCGTGAAAAAAAACATATACATAGTCGGCTTTATGGGAACCGGCAAAAGCACTATAGGGAAACAACTAGCTAAGTTAACCGGAAGAAAATTCATAGACACAGACAAAGCGATAGAAAAAAAAATGTCTATGAGCGTCAATATGATTTTTGATAAGAAAGGAGAAGATTTTTTCAGAAGCGAAGAAAAAGCATTAGCGATTTCGCTCGCGTCAAAATTCAATTTAGTCGTTTCGACCGGAGGAGGCACTATTACGGATCCTCAAATTTTCGAACTCTTCAAAAAAACAGGCATTATGGTATGTCTAATCGCAGATAGAAACGAATTGGTAACCAGACTCAAACGAACTAATAAGAGACCTGCTTTAAGAGGAGGAGAAATAGAAGAAAAAATAGATAAATTGCTTCTGGAAAGAGAATGTATTTTTAAAAAAATTCCAATTAAACTGAATACCACCAACTTGACTCCAAGAGAAGCCGTTCTAAAATTAATAAACTTATTTAAAATCAGTCAAAACATTCTTGATAAACTTCAACACCAATATATAGATATATCCTAAAAACTATGAATGAGAAGATATTAATTATAAACGGCCCTAATCTTGGAATACTCGAAAAACGAAATAAAGCTGTATACGGCGGCCTCTCTCTGAAAACGCTTGAAAATGAAATAAGAGAAGAAGCGAAAAAAATTAATTGCGACGTCGATTTCTTTCAATCAGATATTGAAGGAGAAATAATCTCGGAAATTAATAAAAATTGCTACGACGGAATAATTTTAAACGCCGGAGCTTATTCGCATTATTCAATAGCTATAAGAGACGCGATCGAAGCTTCTAGTTCTATCGTAATAGAAGTTCATATTTCGAATATTTTCGCAAGAGAAAATTTTAGACAACGTTCGGTAATAGCTCCCGTATGTTCGGGGATTATAGCCGGTTTTGGATTTTACGGATACAGACTTGCGCTCAGAGCCTGCGTCAATATTCAAAGAACACAAGGAGAATACAAATGAAAAAATCAGTTTATATAACTACGTTATTTGTCGCCTGCCTATTATTTATTACGGCGACACTAGCTCAAAACGCGCTTCCTAAACCGCCTCAAAACCAAATCGACGCCCCGACTAACTCCAATGTTAAGCCTTCGGTACAAACTCAGCCTGCGGCTGCCCCAAGCGGTATAATTATCGGAGAATCAGTTATCTCGCCCGGAGATTATATGGCTTATATTTTTAGTTTTTTTGGCGCTCCGGATCATATAGCCGCCCTAAGAGGAAAAGGCGGAAAGAAAAATGACTATATACAAATGAGATATGACGAAGAGTCATTGTTCTTTAATTTAAGAAACGACGATAACACTATACGTTCCATAATGGTAACCGGAAAATGTAAGCTTAAAAACGTCCCGTTTTCCGTAGGTATGACCTATGACGAAATAAAAGCGCAATGGGGAGAACCGGACAGAAAAGAAGCCGGATATGCAAACTATATAAAAAGAGGTATAGTTTTTAAGATCGGAGATACCGGAACGATAGAGCTTATAGCTATTTTTCCTCCAGGCTCTATAGATACGGAGCAAGATCCTCATAAAAAAGATAATTCTACAATATCATAGAAAATGGAAAATATCGGCTTTTTTATAAATTTACTTAAACCGGCCGGAATGACTTCGCATGACGCTGTTAGAGCAATCAGAAAAATTACGGGGGAAAAAAGAACAGGTCATCTCGGGACGCTAGATCCGGGAGCAGCCGGCGTATTGCCCATAGCGGTAGGCAAAGGAGCGACAAGGCTGATAGAATATATCAAAGACAGAACTAAAAGATATAGAGCCGAACTACTTCTGGGAAAAACGAGCGAAACGGGCGATTTATACGGAGAAATACAAGAAAGCGAAAATCTGAAACAAACGACGGAGCAAGAAATAAAAGAAACTCTTCAATCGTTAATCGGACTTCAGAAACAATTTCCTCCTATGGCTTCCGCCGTAAAAGTAAACGGGAAAAGATTATACAAATATTTTCGATCCGGAGAAACAGTAGAAATTCCTCCAAGAATCGTAGAAATATTTTCCATCCGCTTAGTAAAATATAAGTATCCGTTTTTAACGATAGATATAGACTGTTCAGAAGGCACGTATATAAGAAGCCTTGCCGCAGATATAGGTCAAAAACTTGGATGCGGCGCGCTGATGTCCTTTTTAGTAAGACTTAGAAGCGGAATATTCAACATAAAATCCAGCGTTTCTATCGAAGAATTAAAACGAGACGGCCAAAATACAAACAAATACACCCTACCGGAACAAGTATTGGAAGATTATCCGGAAATAGAAGCGGACGAAGAGATTTTAAACAAAATAAAAAACGGAAATTCATTTAGATATGATAAACTAAACTTTCAAAACGGAGAACTGATAAGAATATCGGCCGACTCTCATAAAATAGCGGCTATGGGCAGAGCGTTTTTTGAAAATGGAAGCATGAGCGTTAAATGCGAAAAAGTATTTATAACGTAAATTAAATTCCCGTCTTCAGCTAATCAAGATTAAATGCGACATAAAATACCGCTCGCCTAAACATACGAATCGAAAAAACAAAAGGAGCTTTTATGTTTATGGAGCGTATGTTTTGGAAAAAAAAAGAAGATAACATCCAATGCGGAATATGTCCTCACAGATGCGTTATTCCTCCGGGTAAATACGGACTATGCGGAGGCAGAGTTAACGAATCTTCCAAGGCAGTTCTTCTGGCTCAACCCGTCACTCTGGCTCTGGATCCTATAGAAAAAAAACCGCTTTACCATTTTTATCCCGGAACGAACATACTGTCAACCGGAACTTACGGATGTAATCTGAAATGCAGTTTTTGCCAAAATTGGACGTTAAGCCAATCTAAAGCCGAAGGCATATCTCATATAACGAGCGACGAAATCGTAAACGCCGCGGTAAAGCTAGTTTGTCAAAACAATATTGGACTAGCGTATACCTACAACGAACCTTCAATTTGGTTTGAAGGAATATATAAAATAGCTCAAAAAATTAAAGAACTGAATTTAAAAAACGTTCTGGTTACAAACGGATATCTTAATTTAAAGCCTCTGAAACTTTTATTAAAATTTATAGACGCAATAAACCTGGATATAAAATCAATTGATGATTCCTTTTACAAAAAATATTGTAAAGCCTCTTTAAAACCTGTCTTAAAATATGCGGTAGAATCGAAAAAATCAGCTTTTCTGGAAATTACTAACCTGATAATTCCAACGTTAAACGATACGGATCGACATATACAAAAGCTGGCTAAATGGATTGCCGTCAACTTAGGAGACGATACCCCCCTGCATCTTAGCGCATATTTTCCTAAATATGAAATGGAAATTCCTCCCGCTCCGCCGGAAACTATAGAACGCCTGAGATTGCAAGCGACGGAATACTTAAAATACGTTTATACCGGAAATATACATACGGAAAACGGATGCGATACCATATGTCCAAAATGTTCCGAAGTAATAATAAAAAGAAACAGAATGGGATTAACGAAAAACTTCGTAAAAGAAGGAAAGTGTCCGTATTGTTCAGCGCCGATCAATATAATAACGCGGTAGTCTACAAATGAGAAAACAAATATTAGCGTCAATCCTAATTCCTATGACGATTGTACTAATGCTGACAAGCTATTTCAATATAACCTCATTTGAAACTATACTTCAATCTAACGTAAAGCTTAAAAACGAAGCGGAATGCGACAGAATTAAAAATATCGTTATTTCGGAAACGGAAAAACAAGATCTAAATCAAACGTCAGTTCAAGAAAAAATAAGCGAAAAACTCGCCGAAACGCCTTATGTCCTGGAAGTAGAAATAAATGACGGAAACTCCTTAATATATTCATATAGAGCTCAACTCAAACGACCTAAGAGCTTCGAAAACGGAATAGTTTTCTCAGATAACATAGATATTAAAAATTATAAAGACAATCTTTCGATAAAAATCTGCACGGACAACAATGCCTCGCGGCTGCTTTTAAAGATAAATATATTTTTTAATATATTTTTTATAACTCTCTTCTTATGCTTATCATATATCGCAATTTCATCATGGATATCTAACGCCCTGGAAAAACCGCTAAGACATATGTTTACGGCTCAGGAAAAATTAGCTAACGGCGAATTTGACGTTAGAATTCAGACTCAGCGTTCAAAAAATAGCGAAATTATAAGAATTTCAAGCTCGTTCAACAGAATGGCTGAAGAGCTTGACAAATTCAAAAAAGAACTCGAAGAAAAAAACGACAAACTTAAAAATATAAATATTAAATATAAAAATTTAAACGAACAACTAGAAATAGAAATAAAGAAAAAGACTCAAGAACTTAGAGAATTCTTCTCTCTAATAACCCATGATTTAAAGGTCCCCCTAGCCGCGGTTCAAGGATACGCGTCCTTGCTTCTCAAAGAAAAAAATACTTCGTTAAGCGAAAAACAGGCGAAATTCATAAAAAATATAGCTATAACGAATATGCACATGACCCATCTTGTCAGAAATCTGATCGATTCTTTCAAATATGAAAGCGGTAAAGCTAAATATTTTTTCCACAATTTCCCTCTTTGCGATATATCTGAGGAAATATACACGAATATAAGCCTTCTGCTTGAAGAAAAAAACATAACTTTAACATCAAATATACAAGAATTTAACGCGATGGTATACGGCGATAAAATAAAAATAGTTAGAGTTATACTTAATCTGCTCAGCAACGCCATAAAAATTTCCGAAGAAGGCGGCGAAATAAAATTATGGTGCGAAGAGACAAAAGATAAAGTTCTGATATCCGTAACGGACACAGGAAAAGGGATAAAAAATATTTATATAAAAGATATATTCAAAAAATTCGCGCAATTTCCATATAACGACAAAACAACCGAAAGCACCGGACTGGGACTTTATATAGTAAAACAGATTATCGAAGGGCACAATCAGCAAATAGATCTGGAAACCGAAGACAACATAGGAACTACGTTTAGATTTTCATTAGATAAAGCGAGTTCAACGACAAATGAATGAAAAGATCAAAAAAATAAAAATAATAATCGCAGACGATCATCATCTCTTCAGAGAAATGCTGTACCATCTCCTAAACGACGAAGAAGATATGGAAGTAATAGGAGAAGCCTGCAACGGTCAGGAAGCGGTAGATTTGTCAAAAAAACTTAATCCCGACATACTTATACTAGATATAAATATGCCCGTTATGGACGGTCTGGAAGCTATAAGACAGGTAGTAAAAAATAACGCGACTACAAAAGTTCTCATATTGACGGCCATAGAAGACGACGACTATATTTTCGAATTTATAAGAGAAGGAGCCGCCGCGTATCTCTTAAAAGACGCTACTCCCCTAGAAACGTTAAAAACTATAAGAGCCGTACACACCGGAGATTCGGTAATACAAGTAAGAGTTATGAACAAAATTCTAAAAGAATTTTGTAAGCTGTCGAAACAGAAGGAAACCGAACAACCGGACTCTCTGTCTCAAAAAGCTATTAAAATGCTTACGGAAAGAGAAAGAGAAGTTTTGTCGCTTGTAGCTAAAGGATTAAACAATAAAGAAATAGCGTCGTCTCTTTTTATTTCGGAAGCTACGGTAAAAACGCATGTAGCTAATTTAATGAATAAGCTAGCTAAAAGAGATAGAGTAGAATTAGTATTGTACGCGCTAAAATCAGGTTTTTCAAGATTAAGCTAAAAACTTAAAACTATATAGGATTAAAATTATGAAAAAAAATCCAAAATCCGGGAAATGTAAAGAATGCGGGAAGACAGTGCCCGATAAAAGGCCGTACTGCAGGGAATGCAGACAAAAAAAAGAGCTGGAAAGACGCATAGAAGAAAAGAAACTTGAACCAAAGCCTGTCCGCGCAAAAATTTACGCGGCATCTATAACCGCGATCTTAATTATAGCT
>CASEKF010000049.1 GCA_949288455.1 uncultured bacterium | reverse complement strand
TACTTTATCCTGATTTTAACATGTTAAAATCAGGATTTTTTTATATGGAAGCTGGCGCATAGATATTTGAATAATCAGAAGTCCTTTGAAATTTATGGATAGCGAAGAATTAAGCGGAAGTTTTTCCGGGCGATGATTTTTGTTTATAAAATATAACCGGGCTAAAAATGTATTTTTAACCCGGTTATATTTTATAATTTTTATTACGATAACCTAGACCGGAATCTCTTGTTCGAATTCCAGCGGCATCGCTTCAAAAGTCTCCGCAAGCTCAATATCGCCTAATCTTTCCGCAGGCATGAGTTCCATCATAGACGCTTCCGTTCTAGGTTCCGTTTTTAACTCGGTAAGAGCTTCTTTTGGTTCTCCCACTTCGTTCAGCTGTCCCGTAACCATTATTTCGGCAGTAGCTTTAAAATGAGCCGGAACGTCCGCAAGAATTTCTTCAGGCGTTCTATTCATTACTCTAGCTATATCTTCGGCTCTTATTTTGTCCGCTTTTATTTCAGCGTCGGTTTTTTGCGCTTCTTGAGCTTCTTCCGTAAATTGTCCTTTTTGCAGCTGCGAAGAGGCCGCGTTCTTTTCGAACTCAAGTTTTTTAAGAGGTTCTTTTTCGTCGTTCTTAGATTTTATTTTTCTGGCTTCTGCTTCGAGAATACCTAAATGAGCGGCTTGATTTAAATCGCCCATTATATCTTTGTATCCGTAGTCGGAAGTAGCCGGAGCTTTGCTTTTCGACGCATTTTTTGAGAAATTGGCAAAAGATACGTTTGACGATTTGTGTTCGGTTTTTTCGGATTCTTTAGTTTTAGCTCCGCTGGCCATTGCGGCATGTCCTGCGTTATGCTTAAGCCTCATTTCCTGAAGCTTCTTTTCCATAGACTCGCTGCTTTTAAATTCTTGAGTCTCAGGGTCAAGTTCTTGACCTACTTTATTTTGATCTTGATTATTTTTTTCCAGTTCTTTTTTTTGTTCTGTTTTTTGATTTTGCTGAAGCTGCTCTGCTTCGTCGCTAAGGCTTAGCGCGGCGTTTTCGGAAAGGCTGACTCCGTCTTGCTTAAGCTGAGGCTGTTCTTCCGTTTTACTTGAATATTGCTTTGCCGTGCCGGTGCCTTGCGCGGCAAAACCGGATGTGGAGATCATAGCTGATTTAAATTGATAATCAGGCATTCCAAAGTTTCCAACGTTTCCTATCCCGGCCATAAAATCTGCCTCCTTGTATTTTATCTCTTTGTTTATAATAGCAAAATCTTTTTTTAAAGTAAATACTAAATATTATAATAAAATATTGATTAAATTTTAACTTTTCGTTAAATTTGAGCTTCGCTTTTCTATAGTTCGGTATCTTGATAAAATACCGGCGTAAAATCCGAAAATCTTAATAGAGGAGGTTCTTGCGTTTTGGAAGGAAGAAAGATAAAAAACGGATCGAGAGACGTGTCTATGCTTTTCAAAGGAGCTTTTATATCGTTTTTTATTTCTTTAAGCCTAACCCATTTTTCATACTTAGTTGGATTGCAAGTTTTCGCCTTTTGCATACATATGTTATGTTTTTCATGTTCTCCTATTATAAAGAGACAAACTCCGTATAGATACAAGCCTTCGAAGAAGTTTAAGTCTAATTTTACCGCTTTTTTCGCGTAAGAGGCCGCTAGTTCGTATTTTTTTTCTTTAAGAAGAGCTACTCCGAGATTATACCATATGCTAGGTTCGTTCTCGTTTATTTCGGATGCCTTTCTCAGAGTATAAACGCTTCCCTGTATATCGTCTTGCTCAATTTGAACGCTGCCTTTTAAAATCCATCCTCTAGCGTCGTCGGGATAATTTATAAGAGCGCTGTCCGCGCTGGCTAACGCGTCGTCCAGGTTGCCGTAGCGCTTTAGACATCTTCCTCTGACTATCCATGCGTGATAACTCGAATTATCGATTCGAAGAGCTTTTTCCGCAAATTGTTGAGCGTGGATCAATTTGCCCGTTTCGAGAAGATAAACGCTGTAGTTTATTAGAGAATTCTTGGATGGAAAATCAAGCTCCATAATTGATTCAAAAGCCGCTTTAGCCTGTTCCGTATCTCCCATGTGCATGCTTGAAGCGCCTATCATTGTCCAAAGATCAGGGTTGAGACAGTCTAAAATTACGGCTTGATTGAAATGGAAAAGAGCTTGGGCATATTCTTTAGAATCGTAGAATATTACGCCTTGAATTATATTAGCTTCAATATCTAACGAGTTTATCGATAAAGATTTGGATAGCAACTCGGCAGCTTGAACTTTATCTCCGTTTTCATACAGGGCTCTGACTGCCGTTTTGAGTATATATACGTTGGACGTTTTAAATTGATCGGCGTCCATATATGCGTGTACGGAGGTACGCTTTGACAATAGTCTTTTATAATACAGCAGAAAAGGCAAATCTTTATATAAACCTCTTAGAGAGTCCACGTAAATTTCCGCGTTGGCTACGTCTCCCATTTCGAATAAAATTTTTATCCTGGTCATTAAGAGGAGATCCATAATAGTGGAGGTAGGCATTAAATTTTGATCCCCGGTAAAAGTCAGAGCTGCGTCCGCGTCTTTCTTCAAAGCTAGTATTGCGCTGAGATACTGCGTTATTGGAGTATTGGCCAGCGGCTCGGACTTAAGAAGCTGTTCCGCTTCCAAATATGCTTCTAATTTTATATTGCACAGAGTTAAACCGCAAAGAGCAGTATAATCTCCGGGACTACTGGAGCAAACTTCGGAGTAATGTATTTTCGCCGCTTCATATCTTCCTATATGTTGATTTAGAAACCCTAGAAGTCTCGATATTTCAACTGAGTCTTTGTCTATTGAAATTTTATCTATATAGCGTTCAATGAAAAACAGAGCCGTCGCCATAGATTTTTCGGTCTGTCCGTATTCTCTCAGTAAATTTATGTAGTACAGCCAAGGCTCTGAAAAATAGGGGACTAACGATATTATTTTTTTTATCCACCGCTCTATAGCCGATATGTTGTAACGTTTTTCCGTAGTAAGAATTTTTTTTCTATAATACCCGAAAGAATTTGGAAAAATTTTTATGAAATCGTCCAGAAAGCCTTCGGCCTTTGCCGTGTCTTTCATTTTTAGGAGCAGTTCGCTGCAAAAAACAAGACAAGAGTGAGCCTCCGGATATTTCGCGTAACAGTTTTGGAAGGCGGCTAGCGCTTTAGGATAATTTTTTTTTGATAATTCTATAAGCCCTTCTATCAGCATGCCGTCTTGAGAATTAGCGAAACGTTTCGTTTCTATCATATGGAAGATTCCCACGTCTTTCTTTTTTGGAAATAAACAGCGTCCTATATCGGTTACGAACGGATCTTTTGGGGCCAGAGCCGCCGCTTCGCCGTATGCGGCTTCAGCTTTGTAGTCCCGACCGCATGCCTTTTCAAGTATAGCTAAATAAGATAAAGCTTTTATTTTATGATCGCCGCAGGAATTAAGAGCTTTTTTTAATATATATACTCCGTATTCTATATCGCATATATAAGAGAGAAAAGAATTTAAATCCGCAAAAAGAACATCATAAGAAACTGCGTTTTGTATTGATAGCTCTTCTTCCAGTACGTCCATATACCGTAGGCAGGATTCGGCAGAGTCCAACATTGCCTGACGGAGGCCCTCCTGTATATTTCCGTTGCTAGAGTCGCTGGCCAATATTTCCTTAACATGTTTCGGATCTAGAATTTTCAGGTAAAGCTTCGCCAGTTTTAAGCGAAGCAGTTCGTTGTCGGGAAATTTGGACGCATATCTTGATAAAAGCTCTATCGCGTCTTCGTAACGATAATTCATTTCTAAAAGCTTAGCTTTGCCAATGACCGCTTCGACAGGTATTTTCCCTTTGCCGAAAATTTGCGCGTAACAGTCCGCGGCCATTTTTTTATCTCCGGTTGCCATGCATGCTTCAGCCATTCCGGATAGACATTCCATATAATTTGGATCCATCGACAAAGCTCTGCTGAAAGCCAGGATCGATTCTTTATAGAATCCCAGTTTATAAAAGCTTTTTCCTCGATACGCCCATGCTTCTATGTATCTGGGATTTATTTCGGAGGCTTCTACGAAGGCGTCTTTAGCCGCTTCATATTTATCCTGAAGCATATAATAATAGCCTAATTGGAACCAGGTCTGCGGCATTTGTTCGTCGAGTTCAAGAGATTCCTCGCATAGCTCTATCGCTTCCGATATATTGCCCATTTCGCCTTTTAAACGTCCTATTGCGGAAAGTATTTCTGGATTATCCGGACTTAGTTCGGACGCTTTGTTAAGACATTGCAGAGCTTTGTCATATTCTTTAGAGCTGGTATAAACTTCGCCTTTATACAACCATACTCTCCAGTAGGAATCATGTATTTTAATAAATTCGTTTAGGGCTAAGTGGGCTTTGTCGTACTGTCCCAGAGCGGCTAAGGCTTTCCCTTTATGAAGTATAGCCGGGCTTCTGGGATTTATTTTTATCGCTTGGTCGTATACTTTGACGGCTTCGTTATATTGACGAAGATTTGCCAGGGAAAGACCTCGTTTTATTAAATCTTCCTCCGAGAACGATTCATGCGACGTTTTTTTAAATTCCGAACCTGAAAGTTCTTCATAGAGTATGGATAAATCTTCATATATTTCCTCAAAGTCGACGTATCTGTTCTCAGGTTGTTTTTCTATGCATTTTTTAAATATGCAATCTAATTCCGGAGTTATATTGTCATTTGGGTAATCGAACAGAGAAGGCTCAAGATTAAGATGTCTGTCTATTATTTCAGATGGATCTTCGTCGAAAAACGGGTTTACGCCGGTTAGCATTTCGCAGAATATTATTCCAAAAGCGTATATATCTGTTCTTGTGGAAGCCATGTGGCCTCCCATAAATAACTCTGGAGCCATATAGGGAAGCGTGCCTACTATGGCGGATGTTCCAAGTATATCTCCGCCTTGAACATCCCCGCTTGTCGATTCTTTTTTAGCGAAAGACATAGTTCCAAGGCCGAAGTCAGAGATTTTTAACACGTTATTTGTTGTTATAAAGCAGTTGGCCGGTTTTAAATCTCTGTGTATTAGTCCCATAAGAGACCATGCGTAAATCATGCCGTTGCAGAGTTGGAGAGAATAATCTAGAGCTTCCAGCGGGGAAAGACGGCCGTTTCGTATTATTTCTTCCAATTCTTTGCCGTTAATAAACTCAAGAAAAATATAAGGCTGTCCTTCTCTTATCATAAGTCTTTCGGCTTGAACTATATTTCTATGTTTTCCTAATTTAGTCCATATTTCAGCTTCCCTGATAAATTGATTACAAACTGTAGTATCATAGATAAATTCGTCTTTAAAAGTTTTTAGAGCGTAAGTTTTTTCTCTTGCGCTGTCCTCTATAACGTATACGACGCCCATACCGCCGTATAAAATATCCTTTACCGTATATATCCCGTCTATTTCTGCTCCTATAACCCATTTTTCTTTCGCCGTAGTGGGGGCGGCGCTTTCATGTATTTCTCGGATAGAATCTTCAAGCATTTCCTCCCCGCCGACCGCAAGATCTTCTTCCAGCTCTTCGCAATGCTTTATTATGCTTTCTTCGTCAGGATACCTCGGGAAATTGGCCGAGCCGTTTTTTAAGAAATTTCTTAGAGGCTCGTCTATGTAAGTCCAGGTAAAGTGATCGCATATTTTTGATACTACTTCGCTAAAAACGGCATCTATGTTTTTATCTACTGAAATTTGTGACATGGAAAGTTTCATTATGATTTTTCCGTCTACCATCATTTTAACTGCCCCTATTCGTTCTGAAGAAAGGGAGAGCAACACGGAAGAATTTTTATCAAGTTGGACTTTCAGTATAAAAACCGGCTTGACTACCGTTTTATAGCCTCTGAGATCAAATATGTACGCATGGGTGACCGAATTCCATGATACGTTTATTGCGCCTCCGGAAGTTTTTGCCATTAAACTTTCCATATCTGCGTTAAGCGCGCGTATTTCGAGTAATTGCTGAGTGTTGTTCATTTCCATGCTCCTGTAGCCAAAAACCATGAAGCGATTTGCTTAAGTTTCTGTATTTTCCGCAGATAGCGTTTGAATTCTGCGTTTAATTTTTACGTTTTGCCGCTTTTGCAATCGGCGTCTCTCGGCTCTTCGCAATAGCCTTACGAAGGTTGATCTGTGCGCTCTTTTTGCGAAGCGAAAGGGCTGGACGCCTATGTGTCGTCGATTTATATTATTTTTGGTCTTTCCTTAGAAAGCGTTTTCCCAAAACTCGATTTATATGTCCGTTAGGTTCTTTCAAGAAGGATAAGTTTGTTTTCCTGTTTAGAAATATTTTCTATAATTTGTTTAAATATATAGTATTCTTTCGGAGAGATTCTGTCGTTCTTTATTTCCATACGTCTTCTAAAAGATATTTTGTGCGATTTCGAATCGTATTCGCAGCCGGTTTCTATACGTCCGAAGGAGCCTTCCGCTTTTATTGGCGACGGCATAAATAGAGGTTTTACTTCCGGCGGGAGACTTAAAATAAATTTGTATTCCGAAGTTTTGCAACTTCCCAGCATGTAAGGGTATGTTCTTTCAGCCGCCGAGACGTTATAAGGAATCCAGGAAAACGCGAAAGGCGGAGGAGAAACGTTTGCTATCATATAGCGATCTTGCGTAAGAGCAAAATTTTTGGCGTATAAGGATAGTTTTATCGATACAGGATTAAGATAATCTTCTCCTGCGCTTGTTTCAAAATTTTGAACGAACGCTCCGGCCGAAAAACTATCCGCCGCCCTGTCCATAAACATGTCTAATTGTTTACCCTTATTTTCGTTTATAATCGTTCTAGCCGGAATATCGAATATCCCTTTTGCGGATAACTTTATATCCGCCGTACATGAGCCGTCCGATTCCATTTTTGCGGTTACTACTCCGTAACACTTATCGGATATGTCGAAGTAAGGGATATATTTGATAAACGACGGCGAAGAGTCCAAAAGCAGAGCCTGCGCTCCTTTTCTGGTATTGACGTATCCTGTCTGCGCGTTTTGAGACATGACATTTAAAACTCCCCATTTGCCGTCTCCTCTTTTGACTGCCGGAAGAGTTAAATCGAATTGTCTTATAGTCGGAACGTTTTTGATTATTGAAGCAAAATCTGTTCTTATCAGCACCGGTAAAGCCGATATTCCTTCGGCTTTTAGCAAAGCTATTAACAGCGTCGTTTTATCTTTTGAGTCGCCGTATCCGCTTTTTAGTATTTCGGAAGCTTTTCTTGGCTTATACGAGCCTATGCCCAGAGGTAGATATACGTTCGCAATTTTTTGGTTTACAAAGTAAAGACAAGAACGTATTTTATCTTTATCCTCCGAATGCCCCCAACATAGTTCTTCCGCTTTGGTTGCGATGATTTCGCTTTGATAGTCGGCTTGATTGTCGGTTGCGTTTTTAAAAAAATTAACCGCATGTTTCCAGTCTTTAGCCGTAGAATACGCTAAAAATTTCCCTGTTTCTTCATATGGAGGCTTATTTGTTTCCGGTTTTATTGCAGGTAAATTTTTTACTTGAGCGTTCAGCGCGTTGCCGTTTTCTATTGAAGCTATATTAGTTTCGTAGCTGAAAGGCACGCCGTTTGGATGATATATCGAGATTTCCGCGTTTATAATTTTGTCGTTTCCTTGAACGAGCAGAATATCGCTGTCATATCCTTCTTCGTTTTTTCTTTTTATCTCGTATTTTAAGTAGAGCGTATTTCCTATATCGGCAGATGAGAAAGAAAATATTTTGCTGACAAAATTTCCGTATGTCAACGAATTTGCAAGAGACGACGGAGTAATCTCGTTTATACCCGCAGTTTCGAGAGGTTCGAAAGCTCCGTTCTTAAGGCGAGTTCCTCCCTTAAGTAAGTTTATTTCAGAACAGGTCTTGTCTATAAAAACGGATTTGTCGGCATGAGCTTTTCTGCCGGTTTCGCTAAGTATTTGCACCTCTTCTTCGTTTACCGCATAGCGTCCTCCGTCTTGTTGTATTTCCGCCGAATATTTGCTTTCCTTTATTATTGCGTCGCATTCGGATATTCCGCCGTCTTTAGAAAGTTCGTTCGCAATCGCTATGGCGGAGCAGTAAAGCGTCATCAGCAGCAAACATAAAAGGAATAGCGTTTTTTTCATAATTTTATCTCCATTAAATTGATATACTATAATTTTTCCAGGATAACCATATGCCTTTCAAAATTTTTCAAAATTTTCGCCGTATTTTTTATTTCTTGATATGCGTTTTTGGAAATGCGTCTGGAATTAATCGATATTTTACCTTGAAAGATTATTTTTCCGTCTTTTTCAGACGTTTGAAAATTTGCCGAGACCGCCCCGTTTACGGATATTGCGGGAGGCAGCGAGATCGCTTTGTATCCGGAGGGTATTTTTATAGATTCTTTAATCGAACATTCCATAGGCGAGGAGACGTTTATATCGTATCGCCTGTCTTGAAGCGAACCCCACTCTTTAATTTGCGGAGACGTCAAAAGATCAAAAGGCATTCGTCTCGAAGGCAACGGCATTAAGATATAACCGCCCGCTTTCACGGCATAGCTTTGCGCGGAAGTTTTGAGCCGTATATCGAAAGGCAAATTTAGATCCGCAGGATCTCCGTATTCTAACTTTTCAAGTTGCGCTCCGGGGGAGATTAGCGATAAAATCTGCTCAAAGAAAGATTTGAATACGTTGGCCTGGCATTCTGACTTTAATTGTCTTAGAGCGGTTTCGTAATCTCCGCATGATTTTATTTCAGCTGATAAATCCAGGCTTAAATCGTCATTTAAAATCGCCGTAGTCTCTATTTTCCCGGCATGACGCTCAGTCGGAGAAGGCGGGAGCTTGACTAAAGGGTCTCCTTGGAGAGACGCGGGAAGCATGTATCTTTCGCCTGCGTATCCGATTTCCGGATCCGCAGCAAATTCCATAGTGGGATCTAAAGCGAGATGTTTTCCATTCTTTGTTTCTATATAACATATTACATGCTCGAAAAATACTGTGGGAACAGACGGGTTAGTTTCTCTCGATGGATTTATAAGGGCGTCTTTGCATTTTATGCCCGCCGTTTGCATCATACACGTCATTAGAGTCGCTTTATCCCTGCATACTCCGTAGCCTTTTTCAAAAGTGTAAGACGCCGGATGAGATTCTATATAAGCGCTTACGTCCATGGCGGAACCCATGTATCTTATTTTTTGCGAAACGAAACGGTAAATGGCTAGAATTTTTTCTTCTTCGCTGTCAAGACCTTTAGTTAAGTCCGTTATTTTAGCTTTTATAGCCGGACTTGGCGTATATTTGTCTTTATTTAATTCGTAGCTAAATTTTGAGGCGTTTTCCCAAGTTTGAAACGTAGATACAGAAAGAGATAACGCTTCGTCGGCTAAAGACGGCATATAAGGTTCCGGTATTATTTGCGGAGAATTTTTCGCCTGCCATAAGTATGAAACGTTGCCTTTTTCAGTCGTTTTAATAAAATCTACGGTTCCGTTATTCACGGAATAAATTAAGGGCATGTCCGAAGGAGCCGTTATTTTTACCTGACTGAACAGAGCCGGGTAAGAATTTTGAAAGTAAAAAGTTTCGCAATAATTGTTTTTAAGCAGAGGCTTCGTTTTGGTTATTACAGTCGTTTCGATTGCTGAGCCTACCGGGAAGTCTCCAATGATCGCAGATTTTTGTCTGAAAGATTCTTCAAATATGTTCA
Source organism: uncultured bacterium (assembly GCA_949288455.1). Taxonomy (GTDB): domain Bacteria; phylum Vulcanimicrobiota; class CADAWZ01; order CADAWZ01; family CADAWZ01; genus CASEKF01. The sequence continues at coordinate 20,453 of CASEKF010000049.1, read as the reverse complement.
TGTGCTGCATCGCCGGCATGGTGGAGTCCGTTATAGAGTCGCCGGGCAATTCTCTTAAAGTTCCGTCGGGGTAATAAACTCTTATGTTAAGAGAAGTTATTGTTTGATATCGGCTGTTATATGGAAACACTAAAGTTCCATAGTCTTTTTTTGACGTATCATTTAAAATTTTAACCAGACTATAAGAGTTTTCAGAGAAACTTCCGTCTTTCTCTAGGACTATTTCCGTTTTATCGCTTATTATTACTGAAGAGGCGTCAGGATAATTTTGAGGAAGAACCGAGTTTATCTGCTCTGTTATGGTTTGCGGAGTTGCGGCTGCGCTTAATATAGCGAAAAATAAAATTAACGTTGATAGCAAGGCATGTTTCATAAAATTGCGTCGGCCGTAAAGCGACTTTCGCGCTGATGGAAATAAAACGGCCGGCTCCTTTCCAGATTTTGAATTTGCGAATTAAAGCGGTCATTACGTTAAATTATAACTAATCAATTCGCGGAGAGCGGTTATGTTAATTAAGCCGCTTTTTATTTAAAAACGGCTAGAATATACTTAATATGTAGTATTTTTTATAATATGCAGGCGTAATCCTTTTATACGGCTCTATATTTTTATTTTTGATTTACCATGTTTGTTATAAACTTTCGTCGGTTAAGTTGCGCGTATGAGTTAATTTAAACGGACGATACGCCGGCTCATTTGCCGGAACTTGTTTGAAATTAAGTTTTTAAATAACTTTTTAAGTAAAGGTAAGTTGCCTTTTGATATACTCTTATTTGCTGAAGATATATTAAAGCATATTATTTTATAATTAATTTTACTTAAGATTTATATTTTTTTTAATTTGAATCTAAAAATATTAAGAAAATGTAATATTTAAATATTGCATTTAAATTTTTACGGTGATATACTTTGAATAGATATTATAATAACGCGGGTTTATGATTTTTTATAAATATTTCGCTCGGCAAATATAGTCGGCAAATGATATTCTATTTCATAAATTGCGCAAAGTTTAAGGAGGATTTAAGGGGTTGACAGAGTTTCAGGATAAGACGTTGACGTGTCAGGATTGCGGCGCTGATTTTGTTTTTTCAGCCGGAGAGCAGGATTTTTATAATAAGAAAGGCTTTGAGAACGAACCTCTGAGATGTCCTTCTTGCAGATCTGCGCGGAAGCGGGGGAGACATAAAAACGGAAGTTATCAAAAGTCTTTCGAGCCGTTGGTAGAAGTGGTTTGCGACGAATGCGGCGCAGTTACCAAAGTGCCTTTTAAACCTACGCAGGGAAAGCCTGTTTATTGTAGGGAATGTTACGAGAAGAGAAAAACTGAAAGATATTAAAAATATTAAATATATTTATTAGATTATTTATCGTACGGCTATCAGCTTTGACAAGCGCGGTTCGCCGTTTTTTTTTTGCCCTCTGCAAAATGCAGGAAAAAAAAATGCCGCTAAAGAATGCTTTTTTATATATTTTATCGAGGATAGTTATTATGCAGGGTACAAAAAATAAACTGTTTTTTTTATTTATTTTTTTATTCGTTTTTATTTCTTTCGCTTATGGGGAGAATATAAAAATGATAATAGACGGGACCAGTTATAATCCCCCTAAAGGAGCCGTCTTTAAAAACGGTTTAGTTTTTGTTCCGGCTAGAGTCGTAGCGGATAAAATGAAGATCGCTTTTTACTACGAAGCTTCTACAAATAGAGTTAAGCTTATAGGAAAGGAAAACTCCGTTATATTTTTCCTTGGCGAAAACGAAATGTCGGTCAACGGATCTAAGGCTTTTCTTATGGCTGCTCCTATTTTAGAAAACGATAGAATATACGTTCCCGTTAATATCTTCGAGAGATATTTCGGATCCGCCGCTAGTTACGACGCTAAGAAGAAAATAATACGGATCTTTTCTGACCGACGACTTCCGGCTAAAAAAACGAATAAAAAGAAAATCGAGGAAAATTTAGATATAGGCGACATAGACGATTCTTATGATATTGACGACTTTTAAGTCGTTTATTCGTAAAGAATCACATAAATTGCGGCGTAACGAGCAACTTTAATTCAAAAACGACAATTGACGCCGCTTTTTATTTTTCCAGTAGATTTAAAGTAGATATTAATTATATAGATTAGGGCCAGCTCTGGAGGAATGAATAAAATTTAAAAAGAATTTTGTCATATCTCCGATATGCCGTATTTGTAGTTTTTCGATCTTACTGTAAGGAGAAGCGGTCGTTGAGAGCTTTCAACGCCGCGTATTCGTTAGTTTTATTTGCATGTCTTTATATGTCTTTTGTGTTGTTAAAATCGTTATTTTAATAATTGGAGGGGTAGTTTGAATAAGGAGAAAATAGATAACGAGATTGTTTGCGCCGTTACCGCGGCTTTAGGTCTATATATGGAAGAGGTGCGTTCAGACGTTATTCCGCCGCCTTATATTGTTCTTCCGTCCGTGTTGCCTCAGCCTTTAAGCCTTTGGAGATATGTAGGGCGTCAATCCAATATGGAAAATCGTACTTTAGTCTCAATGAAATGTATGAGATGGTGACGAGCCGTATTCTTTATTTTTTTATAGGCCTTATGATAGGGCGTTTTTAATTCGTGTTTGTAGCTTTTGCGCTTTTCTATCGGATTTGTTGGACGCCGTTGAATATTCCGTGGACGTCGATTCGAATTCTGAAATTTTTTATTGTACAATTGAGCATGCGACGCATTTTGTAAAAAATGCCGCGCTCGTTTAACCGGAAATCCCCCTATTATTCAGCGATATAGGGAACTTCAAGATTAACAGCGGAGGTAATTTAAGATAATGACTAAAAAGAAACCGATTCTTATTTCTGACACTACTTTTAGAGATAGTCATCAATCCTCTTTTGCCACGAGATTGAGAATTGAGGATATGGAATTCGTGGCCGAGGATATGAATAAAGCCGGTTTTTATTCTATGGAAGTATGGGGCGGAGCTACGTTCGACGTATGCACGCGATTTTTAAACGAAGATCCTTGGGAACGAGCTAAAACTTTGCGTCGTCTGCTTCCAAACGTAAAGCTAAGTATGCTTTTGCGCGGGCAAAATCTCGTTGGATATAAAAATTATGCGGACGACGTAGTGGACGCTTTCGTCGAACAAGCCGCGGAAGTTGGAATTGATATTTTTAGAATTTTTGACGCGCTTAACGACGAAAGAAATTTTGAAGCGGCGTTCAAAGCGGTAAAGAAAACGGGTAAACACATTCAAGGAACTATCGCTTATTCTTTAACTCAGCCTAGGCTGGGAGGAGAGATTTATAATATATATTATTATATTTCTAAAGCTAAAAAGCTTGTCGAGATGGGAGCCGACAGCATATGCATAAAGGATATGGCCGGGTTAATGAATCCTTATGACGCATATGCGCTTATTTCCGAACTGAAAAAAGCGGTTTCTATTCCTATTCAGCTTCACACCCATTATACCAGCGGAATGGCTTCTATGACTTTGCTGAAAGCTATCGAAGCCGGCGTAGATATTGTCGACACATGTATATCTACTTTCGCTTTGAGGACTTCTCAGCCTGCCATCGAGCCTATAGTCGCGGCTTTGGCCGGTACGGAGAGAGATACCGGACTTAATCTTGATACGCTTTTAAGTATCGCTGAAAAGTTAGAGTCAATAAGTCCTAAATACAGAAAGTTTCTTGATAATACTAAAATGTCGGTTATAGACACCGGAGTTTTGAAACATCAGATTCCAGGAGGTATGGCTACTAATCTTGTTTCCCAATTAAGAGAAATGCAGGCTCTTGATAAGCTTCCTCAGGTATTTGAAGAATTGCCTAAAACAAGAGCCGACTTAGGCTTTCCTCCTTTAGTTACTCCTACAAGCCAAATGGTAGGGACTCAAGCGGTACAGAACGTTTTATTCGGCAGATATAAAATTATATCCGCTCAAGTCAAGGATTATGCCTACGGTCTTTACGGGCGTCCTCCGGCTCCCATAAATCCTGACGTTTTAAAGCTTGCTTTAAAAGATTATCCCAAGGGCAGCGTTCCGATTACATGCAGGGCGGCGGATATGATCGCTCCTGAAATGGAAGAGGCTAAGAAAGTCGTAGCCGGTATTTCGACGGATATAAAAGACGTTCTTACGTACGCTTTATTCCCGATGACGGGATTGAAGTTCTTAAAATGGAAATATGGTTTGGAGACTCCTCCTCCTGAAGTAGCTCCAATAACTCTTGAAGACGTCAGGAAACAGGATGAGATAGTTAGAAGAGCTTTAAACGGCGAACTTTCCGATAAGCCTATTGTTAAGAAAACTGAAAACATGAGAGAGTTTAACGTATTTGTTAACGAATCTCCATATAAAGTCATGATTGAAGAAATTGGCGGTTCTCCGGTAGTTTCTTCAATTAGAAAGGCCGTTCAGCCTGCTCCGCAGATTTCTCAGGTCGTTCCTAAAGAAACGAAACAACCTGAAGTTAAAGTTGTCGAAACTCCGCCTAAACCTTCGGCGGTAGAAGCCGGTCAAGGAGACATTGAGGTAAGATCTCCTATGCCCGGGCTCTTAATCAAAAACGAAAAGAAAGTCGGAGATTATGTTGAAAAAGACGAAGTCGTGGCAACTATTGAAGCTATGAAGATGCAGATGGCTATAAATGCTCCTGAAGCGGGAGTAATAAAGGGCTTTAATTTTTCACAGGGAGATTCGGTTGAGAAAAACGCCGTTCTTGCCGTTCTTTCCAGAAAATAAATTTTCAGGAGACTTTTATTATGAGTATTGACGATAAGATTGCTAAACTAGAGCAGATGAACGCCGAGGCTGAATCCGCCGGAGGAGCCGATAGAATAGACAAGCAGCATAGAGCCGGGAAACTTACGGCAAGAGAGCGAATTCTGAAATTACTTGACGAAGACACTTTTATGGAAATAGATAAATTTGTCACTCATCAATGTACCGATTTTGGGGTAGACAAGATTTTAGGAGACGGCGTTATAACAGGTTACGGAAAGATAAATAATAGGTTGGTTTATGTATTCGCTCAAGATTTTACCGTTTTTGGAGGATCTTTAAGCGGTTCTTACGGAGCTAAAATCTGTAAAATCATGGATTTAGCTATGAAAAACGGAGCTCCGGTTATAGGCTTAAACGACTCCGGAGGAGCTAGAATTCAGGAAGGCGTAGTTAGTTTGGCCGGTTATGGAGAAATTTTTAATCGCAACGTTCTGGCGTCCGGAGTAATTCCGCAGATATCCGCTATAATGGGTCCTTGCGCCGGAGGAGCCGTTTATTCGCCGTCTATCACAGACTTTATAGTTATGGTTGATAGAACCAGCTATATGTTTATTACCGGACCAGAAGTAATTAAGACGGTTACGGGAGAGGAAGTTACTCAGGAAAAACTTGGAGGTTCTTCTACTCATGGTTCGATAAGCGGAGTTTCTCATTTTTCGGCTTCTTCGGACGAAAAAGCTTTAGAACTGATAAGAGAACTGTTGAATTATATTCCTCAAAATAATCTTCAGGATCCTCCGGTCGTAGCCTGTAAAGACGATCCTAATAGACTTGAGGAGAGATTAAGGACTATTATTCCGGACGACCCGACTAAACCTTACGATATGAAAGAGCTGTTAAGACTCGTTTTGGACGACAGGTATTTTCTTGAAGTTCATGCAGATTATGCGAAAAATATAATAGTAGGTTTTGGAAGACTAGCCGGATTTTCAGTCGGTATAGTTGCTAATCAGCCTCTTTTTCTTGCCGGCTGCTTGGATATAAAAGCTTCTATTAAAGCGGCCAGGTTCGTGCGTTTTTGCGATTCCTTCAATATTCCTCTTGTAACGTTCGTCGACGTACCCGGATTTATGCCCGGTACGGAACAGGAATACGGCGGTATTATAACTCATGGAGCTAAGCTTCTTTATGCTTTTGCCGAGGCGACTGTTCCTAAAATAACGGTGATTGCCCGTAAAGCTTACGGCGGAGCTTACGACGTTATGGCCAGCAAGCATATACGAGCCGATTTGAATTTTTCGTATCCTTCCGGAGAAGTAGCCGTTATGGGGCCTGAAGGAGCCGTTAAAATTATATTCCGCAAACAGATAAAGGAGAGTCAAGATCCTAAGAGAGAACAGGCTGAACTTGTAGCCGAATATAAGAATAAATTTGCCAATCCTTACCGAGCCGCAGAATTAGGATATATAGACGAGGTGATAGATCCTCTGTACACAAGGCCTAAATTGATTATCGCACTCGATAGCCTGAGAAATAAACGAGAATCTCTTCCTCCTAAAAAACATGGAAATATTCCTTTATAATCGATTTTTATGGACAAAAGGCTATAACAAATGCCGCAGTAAAAATATACTGCGGCATTTGTTATAGTATGTATTAAATCTTTTAACATGTTTTTGAAGGGATTTTTATTTAGATCTCAGAAAAAGATAACAGACAAAGCGAAGGAAGGCTTGTGGTGCGTTATGTCTCTTCAGCTTAGTAAGGAATTCAGAGAAAAATCGGCGGTTAAAAGAAATAAGACTATATCCCGAACTTTTATAGAGAGCGTTGTAAATCCGGTCACAAAGATGGATTTATTTATTTTTACGGGAGAATTAAAATCTGCGATGACTTCCGGCCTTGAAATAACCAGAGCTTTGACAATGATGTCAGAGCAAACCAGAAAACCTATTATGAAGGATATTATTAAAGGAATTCTTTTTAAAATCAACCAAGGAATAAGAATTTCCGAAGCTTTTTCTTCATATCCGTGGTTTTTTAACGGTATTTATATATCTTCGATCAAGATAGGAGAAGAAAACGGAAGAATTCCTCAGGTTCTTGAAAATCTTGAAAAAGCTCTCGCTAAGCAGATGGAAATCGACAGAAAAGTTATGGGCGCGATGATATATCCCGTCATCGCTTTTATTATTTGCATTATCTTTACTTTGATAACTTTTAAATATATAATGCCCGGTATCATGGAATTTATGTCCGGGTTAGAAGTAGAATTGCCTCTTCCTACCAAAATCGTTCTTAATTTGACAAATATTGCTTCTCATCCTTATTTTAGCCTGTTTTTTACGGCTTTCTTAGCTGTCGTTTGTTATGGCGCGTACCGTTATATTAGTCGTCCGACAGGAAAATGGGTTGTAGATAATTTGGCTTTGAGATTGCCGATTATGTGCAAAGTCGTTAGAAAACTCGCATACGTTAACATATGTCGTAATATGGCTACGTTGATAGACGCGGGGATTCCTATTACTAACGCTTTGAAATTAGCCGGAGGATCATGCGCTAATCTGGTCTTTTCAAAAAGTTGTCTAGACGCCGCTAAAGCTATTGAAAACGGCTCTAATTTATCGGAGTTTTTTTTAAGCGATCCTTTTTTATATGACTCAGTTTTTTCCAGTATGTTTATGATTGGAGAAGAGTCCGGACGTATTCCAAATATAGCGTCTAGTCTTGCCGATATGTATGAAACGGATCTTGAGAATTTTTTTAATTCTTTCAGCTCTATTATTGAGCCGCTGATGATTACGTTTGTCGGAGGAATAATAGGATTTATAATAGCCAGCGTGTTCTTGCCTCTTTATTCCGTTTTATCTGATTTTTAATTCAAAGTTATTAATATTTAATATTTATAATTTGTTCTAGATATTCGACTTGGAAATTTAATCGTTCCAAAACTTCACGTAACGGTATAAGATATTCTCCGTTCCATGATAAATCCGCCCATATTGGAATTTCGCATGAGATGTCATTTTTTTTAAAAACGGCTGTTTCTTCCGTTAGTTCGGTGTCTACTCCTATCTGCGCGAAAAAGGAGTCCGTAACGTAAATGATTCCGTTAAGGCTTATCGGAGGCAAGGTTATGTCCACTTCCTCTCCGTTTATGGCGATTGTCGTTTCGCTTCCTATAATAGGAATCGGAATTCCTTTTTGTTCGGACGCCGAGGTTTTTAAAGTATTTTTATCGGCTATATTTTCTAAACCGTAGAACGCTAATTTTTTTAAGGCTAATTCATATAAATTGCCTGCTTTTTTATATGGATCCGGGAAAAAAGTTATATATATTATTTTAGATGTTGGATCTTGTCCTAGAAGAACAGGTTCGTATATTATGCTTACAGACATGCCTACTTCCACTTCTTCAAAAAACGTTTCGGCATTTTTAGGCCGCATTCTTAGACATCCATGAGAAACGCTAAGGCCTATACTGTCGGGAGATATCGTCGAATGTATGCCATATCCCGGTAGATTTAAACCGATCCAACGGTCTCCAAGAGGATTTGAAGGACCTGGAGGCACAGGGCTGCCGTCTCCTTCCGCCCATTCCGGAGGAAGCCATACCGGATCTTTTATTTTATTCGTAATATTTGTTTCCGCTACGGGAGTTGGAGTTGAAGGATGCCCCGCCGCTATTGGAAAGTATAAAATTTCGGCTTGATTTTTAAATAAATACGTCATATATTCGGGTATGTTTATGACGACGTATTCCGGAGGAGCGTTTTTTATTTTAGGTATGATTCTTCTTCCGGGAATAACAAGAGACTCTCCTGCGGAGGCTTTCAGGTTTTTTTTCCCGTTGGCCCACATAATATGTTCCGCCGCCATATTATATCGTTCGGCTATGGATATAATATTTTCTCCGGCTTTTACGATATGTATTTTATCTGTTCCCCCGATTGGAAATAATAGGGAATATGTATTCTGGGCGTAAATCAACGAATAGTGAGCGATGAAAAAATATAGAAATGTGAAGATTATTCCGATCTTTCGCATCTGTTACAGTCGTCCTTTTTTGTTATCGCAAGCGAATAGACGAAGTTTCTGCTTAATCCGTATTTTTTTGATAAAAATTTAGCTGCGTCTAAAACTTTCATACCTTTTTTTAACAGCGAATTGACTTCCTCCGTTAGATCTTGTTCGCTCGTTTTTTCTTGTTCGCAATCCGAGGCGCCTTCTATTACGATGACGAACTCTCCTTTGATTTCTTTTAAGGAGCTTAGCTGAAGGTATATATCTCTTATGTCTCCGCGCATGGTTTCTTCAAATTTTTTCGTTATTTCTCTGCATACGCATACTTGTCTGTCGGATATTTTATCGATTAGTTCGCAAAAAGTTTTTTTAATTCTGTGAGGAGCTTCAAAGAAAATTACGGTATGATAAGATTTAGCTATGTCAAGTAAGACTTTTTCTCTTTTAGAATTTTTTCTCGGTAGAAATCCGAGGAAAAGAAATGAATCCGCGTGGAAAGCGGAAATAGATAAAGCTGCGGTTACGGCTGATGGTCCCGGTATCGCAATGACTTCTATCCCGTTTTCAACGGCCTTTTTTACTAGGTTTCTCCCCGGGTCGGATACGCATGGGGTTCCGGCGTCGCTTACTAAAACTATAGTTTTGCCTTGATTCAATTCTTGTATAAGATAATTGCCCGCAATTTCTTTATTATCTTCTCTATAGCTTGTTAATTTGCAGGATATCCCATAGTGCGTAAGTAATTTTTTTGTATGTTCCGGCGTTTCGCAGGCTATTATATCGGCTGACTTTAAAATTTCTAAAGCTCTAAGCGTTATATCCCGTAGGTTGCCTACGGGCGTCGAGCAAACGTATAACATTACGGCTCCTTAAAAAAATAGGGAACGCTTTTGACATTTCCTTGGCAATTATGCGGAATAAGCGTTCCGGAGTTTCTCTATTATTCCTTCGGTATCTTTCAGGTATCTTATGCTTGCCGTTTGAAGATATATATTAGTTTTTTCTAATTCTTCCGACGCAAGCGGTTTTATTTCGTCGATTAGCCTGCTTGAGTTTAAAGCAAGTTTATAAGTAGTTGCCGAAGGATCTAAAAGAGCGATTGCAATTAATTGTTTAAATACGTTTTCTACAAAGTATTCTACTTTTGAATTTGAACCTAATTCTTCCGCCGTCTTTTCTATCGATTTTGGATCGCTGTCAAGTTTTACGGTCGCTTCTATGCCTAAATTAATTTTTATGCCTTCAGAGGTAACGAATCCTTCATAGTCAAAATTAAACGTCATTGGATTTAAAGTTAAATATTCTATAGAGTCTATTAAAGGGATTATCCAGACAGTTCCTCCTTGTATAAACGTTTTGTCTAATCTTTTTATTACGGCGACGGTTCCTACCGGAAGTTCTTTAAATGAAAAGCGCATTAATAAGAATAAAATTATTAAAATAAAGAGTAGAAAAGTAATTACGCCGGCGATTTGAAATCCCGGAAGCGATTCTAGTTTTGGTATCTGAAATGGAAAATAGGCTTGATAACCGTCCATTTTATTTTATATTTTAACTCCGCTGCCTTTTAAGACAGAGATTATAAAGTCTTTTATTTTTTTGCGTTTGAATTTTATCCAGTTTTCGCTTTCAAAATTGCGACCGGCCAAACTATCCCTAAAAAATTTAGAAATCGTTCCTCCGCTTCTAAGCGCGTCGGAAAGCCTTTGTTTTAATTTTTGATCAGTAAGAGTTGGTATAAATTCTTCCATATCTTTATAATTGTCGGCGGAAGAACGTCTCGGAAGTTTTAAATATCGTTTTTTATCCGCTTGTATTTTTACGCTTAGCTCTTGCAATTCTTTACTGGACGGAGACGATATTGAGATAGACAGTATCTCTCCTGATACGACGTCAAGAAAGTAGGCTCTTCCGGGATCCATGTTCATATAAGCCGATATAAGCTTAGCAAGATTGACGCCCATTACATCAAAGGTCCTACGACTAGTTTTGCTTTAGTGACTTTTTTGGCTAGTTCCGGCGCTATATGCAGATCTACGGTGTATACCGCTTCAGAACCCGTAACTCCGTCCATAGTTAGATTTTCGGTCGTTACGGGCAGGTTATTTATATCGAGAAGCTGTATGTCGGCGGAATATTTTCGATTTTCGTTGAATTTAACTTTTATAGTCATTTTGCCGGTATATTTAGTTATTTTTTCTCGTTCTTCGGGAGTTAAAAATTTCCATTTAAGTTCCGGAACTTCAGGCAATTTCATCCCAATGGCTTCGGCGCTTACGCCGACTCTGGTACTCACTTCTATATTTTGCATTTCTCTGTCATTCCCGCCGGTTTTAGTTTCGTTTGCGCAGGAAATTAAAATTAAAGTCGCGAGCAACGTAATAATTATTGATAAACGTCTTTTTATAACCATTGTTGACTCTCCTAAATATAGCTTAAATTCAGCCGTTTTATAATCCGGTTTATTATGATGACGACAAATTGTCTTTTAAGCGCGTTTTAAGCGATTATCATAATAATCCTTCTTTTTATAATCAACATAGAAATTTCTCTTTTATTTATCTAAAATCCTTCTAAAATCATTTTTATCAAAGCTTTGTATTTTTAAAGTTTTCCCTCGGTTTATTTGGTTAAAACAGGAAAAATAAATCCTGCGGAGAATTATCTTTTTTCGTAAAATTATAAAATTTTTGCTGAAAGACGCTTCAGGTTTTGCAAACAGATTTAGCGGCATAAGCGCGCCGCCGTTATTTTTTTATGTAGACGGGTTTTGGATTATTTTGCCTTTTATTATTCTTAGCTGTGTTTTTGGCGTATTAATTTTAAGCGATATCTTGAAAGGGATGATATTTTTATTATGAATATACCTATGGTAGATTTGAAAGGGCAATATAAAAAGCTAAAGAATGAATTGGATTCTGCGGTTATAAGCGTAATGGAAAGCGGAGCGTTTATTATGGGACCTGAGGTTTCCGCTTTTGAAAAGGAATCCGCAGATTACGCCGGCGTTAAATATGCCGTTGGCGTAGCTTCCGGAACGGACGCTTTACTTTTGGCTCTTATAGCTTCAGGAATAGGAAAAGAAGACGAGGTTATAGTTCCGGCGTTTACTTTTATCGCTACTTCGGAAATAGTCGTAAGAGCCGGAGCTACGCCCGTTTTCGCCGATATTTGTCCGAAGTCGTTTTGTTTAGATCCTGAAGATATAAAAAGAAAAATTACTAAAAAGACCAGGGCTATCATTCCGGTTCATTTGTACGGGCACCCTGCCGATATGGACGCTATAGCGAAAATTGCCGCAGAAAACAATCTTATGATTATAGAAGATTGCGCTCAGGCTCAAGGAGCTCTGTTTAACGGCCGAAAGGTAGGAACTTTTGGAGCAGCCGGGTGTTTTTCGTTCTTCCCAAGTAAAAATCTAGGAGGGTACGGCGACGGCGGTATGATATTGACTAACGATTCAAAAATATTTGAAACTGTAAAAGGCCTTAAGAATCATGGGAGCTTCGAGCGTTATTATCATAAACTTCACGGTTTTAACAGCCGTTTAGACTCTATTCAGGCGGCTATCTTGAGAGTTAAGTTAAAACGTTTAAACGAATGGAACGACATGAGAAGAAAAGCGGCTCATAAATATTCCGATGCGTTGAAAGATACTATTTATACGCCTCCTTTTGAAGATCCAAGAGCAAAGCATGTATTCCATCAGTATACTTTGAAGGTTCCTGCGAAAAGAAACGAACTTAAAGAATTTTTGGCTTCTAAGGGCATCGCTTCTATGATATATTACCCGGTTTCAAATCATCTTCAAGAAGTATATGCCGATTTTGGAGGAAAAAAAGGAGATTTACCCGTTTCTGAAACAGTTCAAGACCAGGTTCTTTCCCTTCCTATGTATCCTGAACTGACCGACGAACAGATAAATTATATTATTTCTTCTTTAAAAGAATTTCAGGATAGAGAGTTGACAAAATAAGAAAATATATGTTAATATCTATAAGCCAATTATCAGGAGGAGGCGTTTTTTTATTATGTACGCAATAATGGAAACCGGCGGAAAACAATTTAAAGTTGAAGCCGATATGAAAATAAAAATACAGAAAATTGATAAGGAAGCCGGAGAAGAAGTAAAATTTGATAAGATTATAACCGTAGTTAAGGATGACTCTTCCGTAAATATCGGAAGTCCTTACGTAGAAGGAGCCAGCGTCGAAGCTAAGGTAGTAGGACATGGCAAAGGCAAAAAAGTAGTGGCTTTTCATTATAAGCCTAAAAAAAGAATAAGGATTAAAAGAGGACATCGTCAGCCTTATACTATGATTTCTATCAGCGGTATAAACGCGTGAATGAATTGACAAGGGTCGATTTTCGATGACGCTGGTATGGTCTTAGAACGGCGGATAGCGGCTCGTCGGGCGCGTCTTTTCGTTAACGCTTTAAAACTTGAAGCGACCTTTGCTTGAAGCGAGCGTTCTTGAATCGAATATCGGCTTTCCCGCTTAGATATAATGAAAATATTATAAGAGCCGTTGCCTAAAGGAATTTTTAATCTTTTCGCAGCGGCTTTTTTTATTTTTTTACGAGGCTTCGCAAATAGCTGATTTTATTTTTATCTTTAAAAGTATTTAAAATAATGCAAAATGGTTAAAATTCGGATTGTTTCAACTACGGACGGACGAATATCTTCAATATCTGCTTCCGGACATTCCGGATATGCTGAAAGAGGATTCGATATAGTTTGCAGCGGGATTTCCGCTCTATTGCAGACTGCCGTAATAGGGATTTCAAGGTTAGCGTATTCGGAAAAGCTTTTGAGAAGAAAAGACGGCTTTATGTCTATTCAAATTCCTGATGCTTTATCTTATGAGGACGATTTAAAAGTTCAATTTTTAATTGGAACTATAGTAAAAGCTCTCGGAGAATTAGCGGCCGAATATTCCAAATTTGTATGTATAGAGTATAAACGAGAATAATAAATTAAGAATAAACGCTAAGAGAAATCCGCCTGTTTTAATTGATAAACGTAATTGAAATATGTAGCGCGATATCTTGATTATTATAGCCGGCAACGGTTTGCAAGTTTGCCGATTTCTTCGCCTTGACGAGAGATCGTCGTTGAAATAAGGCGTCAATTATAATTGCAGGAGGAATAAATCATGTATAATTTTAATGTTAACAACGACGTTTTGCCGGAGTCTTGCGATGGGGAAGAGAGAGTTTGCGGAAAGTCTTGCCGCGGGTTCGACGCGTCTGACATAAGGTGGGATCGTATATTTTACGCCGCTTTGGCAGGCGGGATCTTATCAGGTTTAGCGTGTTTCGTTTATGATAATGTGCTCAGCGATAATGATAAAAAGTCTGTTTATGATTTAGCCTCCGAGAAAATCAAAGGGGCTTTGAAATCTTTTGCCAATTCTTATCTTGATTAAAGGATAAAATAGATTTGCCTTGTTTTTATAGAAATTGCGGAAATATAATCTTTACTGATTTTGCCGCGAACTTTTGTTTTTATAGCGACTTATTTCCTGATTTTTACTCGGTAATTTTGGCCTGAACGCTTATATGACTTATGACGTAAATTTGGCGTTTTTGAAAAATTCTCATAGATTCTTCAAGCCTATAGTATTTTCTACGTTAGCTAAAAGCGTTTAGAATAAACGCCGAGCGATTAGATGGAATCGATAATTCCTCGTATTTGATGTTTATTCGAGGTAAAAATAATGCCCGGAGGCTTTAAGTGGATTACAGTTCGACAATCAATTTACCTAAAACTGATTTTGCAATGAGAGCTAATTTGCCTCAAAACGAGCCTAAAATATTAGATTTTTGGAAAAATGAAGATATTTATGGACAATTAAGACGGCAGAAAAAAGGTTCTGAAAAATATATTCTGCATGACGGTCCTCCATATTCCAACGGAGCCATTCATCTTGGACAGACTTTAAATAAAATATTAAAAGATATAGCCGTTAAATTTAAAACCCTTAGAGGTTTCGACGCTCCGTATATACCCGGATGGGATACTCATGGCTTGCCTAACGAGTTAGCTACCATAAAGAAACATAAATTAAATCCCAGAACGGTAGATCCCGTGGAATTAAGAGAAAAATGCGCGGAACATGCGCTTCATTTTTTAGACGTTCAAAGGGAACAATTTATTCGCCTAGGAGTATTGGGCGATTGGGATAGGCCGTATAGGACGTTAGATAAATCTTATGAGGCTGCTATTGCCGAAACTTTTGGCAAAATGGCGGAAAAAGGAATGATTTATAGGGGACTTCGCCCCGTACATTGGTGCCCTAAATGCGAGACGGCTCTTGCCGAGGCCGAAATTGAATATAAAAATAAAATATCAGATTCTATTTACGTCAAATTTCCTTTTGAAGATTCCAAAGGCCTGTTCCCTGAATGGAAAGGCGGAAATCTTTTCATTCTGATATGGACTACCACTCCTTGGACTCTGCCGGGCAACGTTGCAATAGCCTTAAATAAAGACGCCGATTTTTGTATCGTGAAAAACGGCGACGAAGGTTACGTAATGGCAAAATCTTTGGCGGAAGTAGTTGCGCAAGCCGCGGGACTTCCGGAATGCGAAGTAATAGGCAGCGTTAAGGGCAGTTGTCTAGAAGGAGAGAGCGCTCGTCATCCTTTCTTCGATAGAGAATCAAAAATAGTCTTGGCTCCTTACGTAGTTCTGGATGATCCTGATTCGGCAGGCACTGGATGCGTTCATACCGCTCCAGGCCATGGAAGAGACGATTTTGAAACCGGAAAAAGATATAATCTTCCGATACTTGTGCCCGTAGACGGCCGAGGCAGGCTTACCGAAGAAGCCGGACCGTTTGCTTCTTTGCCTTATTATGAAGCTAATAAAGTTATAGTAGAATATTTAAGAAAAACCGGAGCGCTGCTTTTCGCCGGAGTTAAAGAGCATTCTTATCCTCACTGCTGGAGATGTCATGGTCCGGTTATTTTCCGCGCTACAAGTCAATGGTTCGTCTCTATCGACGCAGACGGACTGAGGGAAAAAGCCTTGAAAGCAATCGACGAAATAACCTGGCTTCCGTCTTGGGGACATGACAGAATTTATAATATGGTTCAAGGCAGGCCCGATTGGTGCATTTCTCGTCAAAGAGTTTGGGGAGTTCCTATACCGGCGGTTTTTTGTAATTCTTGCGGCGAGGCGATATATACTCCGGAGGTCGTTAACTCCGCGGCAAAGCTTTACGCTGAAGAAGGTTCTGACGCTTGGTATAAAAAGTCTGCCGAGGAAATTTTGCCTTCTGAATTTAAATGTCCTAAATGCGGTTCCAAGTCTTTTTCTAAGGAAAAGGATATATTTGACGTCTGGTTTGAATCAGGAGTAAGTCATGCTGCCGTAATGGCTAAAAGAGAAGAATTAGAATGGCCTGCGGATCTTTATCTCGAGGGAGGAGATCAACATAGAGGCTGGTTCCAGGTTTCTCTCCTCTCTGCGGTAGCGTCTAGAGGAGAGGCCCCTTTTAAAGCGGCTCTTACGCATGGATGGGTTTTGGACGGCAAGGGGAACACCATGCATAAGTCTTTGGGAAACGTTATAGATCCTATGGATTTTGTCAAGAAATTTGGGGCTGAGATCCTCAGACTTTTCGTTTCTTCCGTAGATTATACGGCCGATATGAGATTTTCAGACGAAGCTCTCGCTCAGATAGCCGAGGTTTATAAAAAAATAAGAAATTCCTGCAGATTTCTTATTGGAAATCTTTATGATTTCTCTGTTGATAAATCTGTGGAGCGTAAACAACTTCTTCCTGAAGATAAATGGATTTTGCAGAAGAAGAATGAGCTTATTTCTAAAATGCGCGAAGCTTATGAAAATTATCAATTCCATGTAGTGTATTATTATCTGCAGAGTTTCTGCGCTTCGGAACTTAGCGCCGTGTATATGGACGTAGTGAAAGATAGGCTTTATACTTGCGGTCCCGATTCTTTGAAGAGAAGATCGGCTCAAACGGCTATGTATGAGGTTCTGCGTGATATGGTAGCGGCTATGTCTCCCGTTTTAAGCTTTACTGCAGAAGAAATTTGGCAGAAATTTTTCACGGATAAAGAAAACGTAAAATCGGTATTTATGGTCGATTTTCCGGAATCTTCTGAGATTTTTCTTTCTGAAGAAGAACAAAGCGATTGGGAATTTTTTGAAAAGCTTAGAAACGTCCTTTATCTTCAACTTGAAGAACTTCGTAAAAACAAGATTATAAAACAATCCTTAGAAGCCAGGGCCGACGTCTATGCTAAAGATGCGGCTTACGATTTGCTCTTAAAATATTCGGAGTCTATAAAAGCTTACTTTATCGTATCGCAGCTTGAAATTCATCCTATATGCGAAAAGCCGGAAAACCTCGTCGAAGTTCTTCCGGGAGTTTTCGTTACGGCTTCAAAAGCTCGCGGCGAAAAGTGTCTGCGTTGCTGGAACTATTTTGAACCTGCCAATGGACAAGAAATTTGTCCAAGGTGCGAAGAGGCTATAGCCGCTTTATAAAAAACTATGTCGTAGGAGAGTTATCGGTAATTTTTCCGGACTCTCCGCTTTTTTGATCATGAGTGAAAAAACCAAAATAAAATCTTATACTTTTATTTTTATAGGCTTTATTTGCTTTATAGCGATAGTAGACTACTATGTAAAATGTTTTGTTAAATCGTTTCCAATTAACTTTACCATATATTCTCTCGATCCTTTTTTTTCTATTACTTACGTCAGAAATTATGGAGGAGCTTTCAGCATATTGCAGGGCCAGAATGTATTTCTTGCTTTTATGTGCTTTCTTGTTCCAATCATATTGTTCGTCGTAATGAGGAAACGTATTTATTATGATTTTAAATATTTGGTCGCTTGCGCTATGATTTCGGGAGGCGCAGGAGGAAATCTGATCGATCGTTTAATATACGGATACGTGGTAGACTATATATCGGTAGGCACTTTTCCCGTGTTTAATATTTCCGATTCGTTTATAACCGTTGGAGCAGTTTTGCTTGGCGTTCTTATTCTATTGGAGAAAGACGCTCCTGACGATTCTAAATCTTCGACGTCCAAAGAAGAAGGAGCAAAAAATGCATAAAATAGCTTTGTCTGTATTTGGATTCCCTATTTATTCCTACGGCCTGATGATGCTTGTAGGAGTGATACTGGGTTATTTGCTCGTTTTGTATAGAAATTCTAAAATTAAGCTTTCTAATACGGATACGTTGACAGACTGTTTTATTTTTATTCTTTTATTTGGAATTGCCGGAGCCAGATTAGCTTACGTTTTTCTGCATTGGGACAATTATTCTGATAATTTGCTTTCAATTCTTAATTTGAGAGCCGGAGGCTTAACGCTATACGGAGGTCTTTTTGGAGGAGTTGTAACTTTTATTTTATTTTCAAAGATAAAACGGCTGAACGTAATGAAAATGCTTGATCTTTTCGCGCCGAGCGTTATTTTAGGAATAGCCTTCGGAAGAATAGGATGTTTTTTAAACGGCTGTTGTTACGGAATTGAAGCTCCCGTCGGCTTCGGCGTAATATTCCCTGATTTAGGCGCAAATTCGCCTCGATATCCTATTCAGTTATACGAAGCCTCTCTTTGCGTTATTGCCTGTTTCGCGATAATTTTTTTTGATAAAATAAAAAAAAATGACGGAGAATCTTTTTTATTAATGATTTCCGCCTACGCCGCGACGAGGTTTTTGATAGAGTTCTTTAGAGATATAGATAGTTCGCCAATTCTTTTTAATCTTACTGCCGCTCAAATATTCAGCTTGATTTTAATTTTTACGTCTATTTTATTAATTTTTATGAAGCGGCTTGAAAAACCTAGTAATGCCGGCAAATGATTTTTTCCCTATATTTAATCGTAAAGTTTACGTAAATTCGTTAATATTCGCTTCGGTTTATTTCTGCGTTCATCTTTTTACTTTGAATATTCCTAGCGAAATGTTTTTTGACGAGGTCTATTACATTCCTGCGGCTCAGGATTATCTCAGCTTTAAAAGCGATTCAAACTGGGTTCATCCTCCGCTTGGCAAAATGCTTATAGCTATTGGAGCTTTTCTTTTTCCTTGGTTGGGAATTATTAAATGGAGAATTGCCTCCGCGTTTTTTGGCTCTATAATTATCGCTCTTTCATATTTGTTTTCCACGGCTCTTTTTAATGAAAAAAGAGCCGGATTTATTGCTGGGTTTTTAACGTTTTGCGATTGTTTGCTTTTTGCGCAATCCAGGATTGCTTCTCTAGATATATTTATCGCTTTTTTTATGCTGCTTTCTTCTTTTTGGTTGTATTTTTATATATTTTATGATTTTGCAAATAAAAAGAAAGAGCGGCTTTTTATTTGTTTATCGTCTCTCTGCGCGGGCTTTGCCTCTTCTTGTAAATGGAGCGGGATTTTCGCTTTGTTCTTTATTATATTTAGCGTAATATTTTTGAAAAAACGAACTCAGGAGACTGTTAGCGCAGATGATCAGAGACTATCTTTATACTTAGATATTTTTTTAGTTTTTTCCGTCTTTTTCGCCTCGTATTTAATTCCGCTTGTTTATTTTTTTGCGACAGGAGGCTCGCTTTTAGAGCTGGTCGACATATATGCCAAGATTTTAGATTTTCAGCGAGGCGAAGGCTGGGAGCATAACTATCTTTCTCCCATATGGCAGTGGGTTTTGATGATTCGTCCGATTTGGTATTATTTTAAGGATTTAGAATCTTGTTATTCCGGAATCATAGCTATGGGCAATCCTTTTATATGGTGGAGTTTTTTAGTCTTTTTAATTTTCTTAATTAGAGATTGCTTAGTTTTAAAGGATAAAAAAGACTTTTTTCTTCTTTGCGGTTATTTTTTCTCTTACGTGTTTTGGTTTTTCGCGCCTAGAAACGGTTTTTTTTATTATATGCTTCCAGCCGTTCCATGGATGGTATTTATTATAGTAAGAGGATTGTCCGGGCTTTTGAATTACAGACACGGCGGTTTTATATGCGTTTTATATCTTGCCGCGACGCTCATTTCATTTGGCGTCTATTACCCGTTGTTAAGCGGCATTTCGGTATCTAAAAGTTTCTTTAGGACCGTCATGTTATTAAAAACGTGGATTTAGCTTGCCATGTTATATTGAAAATCGCTTATAACTTTTTCCCCGGCCGGAGGCAGTTTGCTTTTGTTTAAATTTTTGTGGTTTTAGCTATTTCGGCTATCGTAGTACATCCTGCCGCGGCTTTGCTCCTTCCGTCTTCAAGCAGCGTTTTCATGCCTTTTCTGCGGGCTATTTCCCTGATTTTATTAGAATCGGCCGTGCGTATAATTTCGCTTTGCAGTTCCTCGTCTATTTTCATTAATTCAAAAATTGCCTGCCTGCCTAAAAAACCAGTTCCAAGACAGTGAGGACAACCTTCTGAAGCGAAAAAAGAGGCGGTGGCAGGCATAGCGTTCCAACCTAAATTTTTAAGTTCGGCGATCGAAGGCACATAGTTTTTCTTGCATTTTGAGCATAGCGTTTTCACTAATCTTTGCGCTATTACTCCTATTAGAGAAGAAGATATTAGATATTTCTCAACTCCCATATCTACTAGTCTTGAAACTGCAGTCGGAGCGTCGTTCGTATGTATGGTGGAAAGAACCAAATGCCCCGTTAGAGACGCATGAGTGACGATTTCTGCCGTTTCCGGGTCTCTAATTTCCCCAACCATGATGACGTCAGGATCC
>CASEKF010000048.1 GCA_949288455.1 uncultured bacterium | reverse complement strand
TCCTGACATAAATTATTTAATAAATTTTACTGACGAACAGAATTCACATTTTAGAGATATATTTCGTAATGCCCGCGAGGAGAAAGAAAAGCTTCTTACCGCCGAGCAGAAAGAGCAGATGAAGGCAAATAGACTCGCTAGGGGCGAGAAGTCGGACAGAAAAAATAGGCTTAATTTGACTGACGAACAGAAGAGACAATTTAGAGAGATCGATAGGCAGGCCCGCGAGGAGAAAGAAAAGCTTCTTACCGCCGAGCAGAAAAAGATATTTGACGATATGCATAGGCAGCCTAACGACCGCGGAAAATTTCAGGAACGCAGACCGAGAGGAAAGGACAACTATAGAGGAACTCAGCTTACGGACGAACAACGGGAACAGTTTGAGAAGATAGACAAAAAAGCCAGGCTTGAATTTGAAAAACTTTTAACCGAAGAACAGAAGAAGCAAATAGACAAATTTGATTAAAGCGACCAGTAAAATCTCTTGCAAAATATCAAGCGAATTAATGGGTTCCATTTTGCGGGAGATTTTCTTTTATCAATTTAATTTTTGAAATTTAATTATAGAAAGGCAGATAACTTATGAATATCTTGCTTATTGAAGACGATATCGCTATAAGCGAAATAATAAAGCGCGGGCTTGAAGACGATGGAAAATATAAAGTAATCACGGCTGAAGACGGAACTTCAGGTTTAGATCTAGCTTGGGATAAGGAATTTCTGCTAATAATAATGGATATTATGCTTCCGGGTATCGACGGTTTAACTATCTGCCGAAGGCTACGGGAAAACGGAATAACTACTCCTATTTTAATGCTTACGGCTAAAGACAGTATAGAAGACCGCGTTAAGGGGTTTGAAATAGGAGCAGACGATTACCTTATCAAGCCGTTTCATTTTGACGAACTTTTCGCCAGAGTAAAAGCTTTAATACGGAGGGATTCTCTTATACGAGGTTCCGTACTTACCATAGGCGATCTGGAAATCGATTCTAATTCGAGAACGGTAAAGAGAAACGGGGAAAAAATTAATCTTGGAGCCAGAGAGTACACGCTGCTTGAAGCCTTGGCAAGAAACGAAGGAAAGCCTTTAAGCAGAGAAACTATTCAATATAGAGTATGGAACAATGAGGAAAGCATGTCGAATACGGTGGACGTATATATAAGAATGCTTAGAAAAAAGATAGACGACGATAGAGACGAAAAGCTTATACATACGGTATATGGTTTTGGTTATATGATAAAGAGGCCGGATCCAAAGGAATAATTATGAGATTCAAGTCTTTAAAATATAAGCTGACTTTTTGGAACACTACGATGCTTTTGGCTGCGTTTATGCTTATTTTATTTATAATTTACGTAGCCGTTAACGCGTTCCTATTGTCTAATATTGATAAAAAGCTTGATATGGTGGCTTCTCATTTCATCTTTTGGTCTCAGAAGCATATAATGAGCCCTCGGATAGAACATTCCGGGCGAAAACCTCCTCCGCCGATTTCTAAACAGTTGATTTTGTTGCCTCCCGTTATTTTCGGAGCTGATAATGAAGTTCTAATTCCTTCTAAAGATGAATTTAATACAGGCGCTAGACCTGTGCCGTTAGATAAGCAAAGTTTAAATAGGGCTTTCAGAGAAAATAAGGTTTACGTGTTTTTATATTATGACGAACAACCGGTGAGATGTCTTTATAGACAGGTTATTTTAAAAAATGGTCAAAAGGGAGTCGTTCAAGCGGTGCTTTCGGCTCATGAATTGACTCAATTTCAGCGCATTATCACTTCTATACTGCTTTTTATGATTCCAATAGTCATTCTTCTTGCGGGGGGAAGCGGCGTTTTTCTTACCAAATATATGGTTCGTCCGGTTAAGAACATCGCCGATACCGTCGATAAGATTAACGAAACAGGTATGTCTACCAGACTTGAAATTAATGGAGAAGACGAGTTTGCGCAGCTTGCGGTCACTATAAACGGTATGCTTGATCGTCTGGAGCATGCTTTTAAAGAACTTAAAGAGGCTTACAGGCGCGAGAGCCAATTTACCTCTGACGCTTCCCATGAATTGCGGACTCCTCTTACCGTAATTAAAGCCAACACTTCTCTCGCGTTGAGATGCGACAGGAGTTGCGAATATTATCAAAGGACTTTGTCTGACATAGACTCAGCTGCGGACGCTATACTTTTGGTAATAGAAAATTTATTGACTTTGGCAAGGAGCGACGCTAAATCGGTTAGGTTAAATATTGAAGAGATTAACTTGTTAAATTTTTTACGGGATATTGTTTCGGTCAATCTTCCGGAGCTTAAGAAAAGGCAAGTCGAGTTAGAATCTATAGATAAAGATTTATATTTTTACGGGGACGCAGCTTATATAAAACGCGTTTTTTTTAACGTTATCGAAAATGCCGTAAGACATACGGAAGTTAACGGACATATTTGTATTGAAGCTGAATATGACGATAAATTTATAAAAATTATGATAACGGACGACGGCTGCGGAATAGCTCCGGAACATATTTCCAATTTGACCAAGCGTTTTTATAGAGTTGATAAAGCCCGAAGCAGAGAAAAAGGCGGAAGCGGTTTAGGATTGGCTATTTGTCAAAGTATAATAGATATGCATAACGGCAAATTGGAAATATCAAGCGAACTTGGAAAATGGACCAAAGTCGTTATATTTTTACCTGTTTCTCCCGTTTCTGTCAATACGGATTCCGTAATTTCGAAGGATTTATAAAATTGATTATTGAACAATATTTTCCCGTTCGTTTTTATCTGTTTTTATAGTTTGTAAGAATTTGGGAATTTGACGCAGGAAGTCCATTAGCTTTCGACCATGGATAGTTCATATTTTTATCTTGAACCAGGAATCTTATGAAATCGGCGTTTTTTAGTCTGTTTTGTCTTTTGTTTATATTTTTATTTACGTATTCTTCAGTCTCATACGAAGATAAGAACGCTGAAAATTACTGCGACGCTTTAATAAGTTTCCGCGGAGACAATTTAAAGTTGATCAAACGGAGATTAGGACGTTATGAAAACTACAGGCTTAAAATTCCTGTGTCCAAATCTCCGTCTTTTCTTATGCTTCCTATTGTAGAGCTTCCTTTTTCTTTTGAAGAATGCGTGCCTTCCTGGGCGATAAAATGTCCTGAAGACGCTTCTTATGCCGTTTTTATAAGAATCGGAGGAGAGTATGGTTTATCAGATTGGCTTTTGGCCGGAGAATGGAATTGCGAGTTGACTTCCTCTAAAATCCGCAGTTTGGTTTTGAATGGCAATTTGAACGAAACTTTGAGCGCTTCTCAGAAAAATTCGTATGCGGAGATCCGGGCAGATTATCTTATCGCTTCTGTCGACTCTGATAAAATACAGCTCCTCTTTGTTTTTCTACCTTCAGATCGATGCGCCGGAGACTTTGAGATCGCTTCAATATCAGCCGCGGCTTCAACGCATAGAGGCGATCTTAGACTTCGTTTATATGATCGGAGCTTAAACGTAATACCTCATAATTTATCGATTCCGTTCAGATCTCAAGCTTGGGAAGATAAAAGCATTGCCGGAGAAGTATGCAGCGTAGTATCTACGGCTATGATTATGGATTATTATGGAGTCGACGAAAAAACTTCTAATTTGGCAAAATCGGCGTATGATAAAAGGCATAATATGTATGGTATGTGGTGGAAAGCCATAGCTTCAGCCTCGACGTATGGTTTCGACGGTTACGTCAGATATTTTCGCTCTTGGGAAGACGTTCAGAAATTTACGAGTAACGGTATGCCTATAGCCGCATGTATTCTTTTCGACGAAGGAGAACTTGCGAACGCCGCCACTATCGCTTCCGAAGGCCATGTATTGGTAATCTCGGGCTTTTCGGAACTTGGAGACGTATACTGCGCGGACGGAGCTTTTCGAGATCAAGAAAGCGGGTTAGTTTTATACGATAGACATGAGATGGAAAAAGCCTGGTTTATAAATGGAGGAGGCATAGGTTATGTTATATTTCCTTTTAATTCTTACGGGGAAAAATTAAAAGGAAATATACTCTTTGAGTTATAATTTATTTTTATGTATCCTATTGACTTCTTTTATATTTACATTATATAAATATACTAACTAAAAAAATGAAATAAGGATAACCTTTATTGGAATACATAACCGAGTTTTGGAGATATACCTGATATCGTCGGTTTATCGCTGCCATTAGAAGTCCGGTTATATTTAACTACTGATTATTAGTTTAAATATAAAAATAGAGTATGCCGAACGGACTTAATTTTTGTTCGGTTGTTTTTCGGCGAAAAGTTTTGAGGTGAAATTGTATGAATGACCTTGCGGTAATTGTTCTTGCTGCCGGTAAAAGCAAGAGAATGAAGACAAGAATACCAAAAGTACTCCATAAAGTTGGAGACAAGGCTATTATAGATAGAGTTATCTCGGCCGTTTCCGCGCTTAATCCCGCCTCTATGCATGTCGTAGTAGGATATCTAAAGGAAAGTATTATGGAACATTTAGGCAAGTCCGTAATATATGCGGAACAAAGGGAACTTTTAGGCACAGGTCATGCCGCTCTTCAAGCCGTTTCTAATTTGAACGGAGAGAAATACGTCATGATTATAAACGGCGATATGCCTTTAGTTACGGGAGAAGAGCTTGTAAATTTTTATAACGAGCATAAAAAGTCGAATGTAAAAATGTCTATTATGAGCGCTATTGTTCCTTGGGAGAGCGATTTTGGCCGTATTTTAAGAGACGACGCCGGCAATATAAAGGAAATAAAAGAATTTAGAGACGCTTCTGAAGAGGAGAAGAAGATTAAGGAAGTTAATTTAGCTATTTATTTACTCGATAGAGATTTTTTTATTTCCGCTCTTCCCGACATACGTTCTGAAAATGCGCAAAAAGAATATTATCTTACGGATTTAGCTTCTTTGGCAAGAAAGAGGAAAGAAAATATCGGAAGTTATATTTGTTCCGATCCTGAGATATCGATGGGAGTTAATTGTAGGAGCGATCTTGCTAAAGTAGAGGATATTGTTAAGAGGCGAAAATTGAGGCGGCTTATGGACAGCGGAGTAACTATCGTGGATCCGTCTTCTACGTTTATTGACGACGACGTAGAAATAGGTATGGATACGATAATTCATCCTTTTACCTTTATTAGGGGAAGCGCTAAAATAGGAGAGAATTGTTCAATTGGTCCGTCGTCCGATATAACGGATTGCCTTATAGGCGATTTTTCCAAAATTTCATATTCAATAGCCGTTTCTTCCACTATAGGCGCTCATGCCGAGATCGGGCCTTTTTCTTATATTCGTCCTAATAATCTGCTTGCCGATAAAGTAAAAGTCGGGGATTTTGTCGAATTGAAAAAGTCCGTAATTGGAACCGGAAGTAAGATTCCGCATCTGTCTTACGTAGGCGACGCAGAGATTGGAGAAAAAGTAAATATAGGAGCCGGAACTATAACCTGTAATTACGACGGTAAGACTAAACATAAAACGGTCATAGGCTCTAACACTAAAATAGGATCTAACACAAACCTTGTCGCGCCCGTAACCGTAGGCGAGAACTGCGTGACCGGCGCCGGAGCCGTAATTATCGATAATGTTCCGGACGATGCTCTAGCCGTTGGAGTCCCGGCTAGAATAGTAGAAAAAAAATCAGATAAATAAAGATTATTGTATGCAAAGACATAAATAAAGCCGAGCTGCGTCGTATTTCGCAAGCTTCGGCTTTATTTCATAATTACTAGCGTAATAATTGCTTATTAAGTCAAGGAGACGTTAACCGTTTTCAAGTATTTTCACCACCGTTGTTTTAGGCAGATGATGCGAGTCCACTTGAGTAGCCAGAGCGTATAAATATTCCGCCCCTCCTATTTTTTCGATGAAATTTTCAACGGGTTCTTCAAGCCAAGAAATAAATTCCGTCATTTTTGTTTTATAATGCATCGGAAATACTATTTTTGCCTTAAGCTGGTTTACTACCAGCACGGCGTCAGAGGATGTTAGCGTTATGCCTCCGCCTACCGGGCAGAAAAGCACGTCGACCTCTCCAAGCCATTCTATTTCCTTCTCAGTTAAGACATGCCCCAGATCTCCTAAATGACAAAATTTCAAACCGTCCATATACCACATAAATATTGTGTTAGGTCCTTTTTTCTTGCCGATAAATTTATCATGCCATGAAGGGAACGCTTTGAATGTTAAAGTTTCTTTAGTTTTTTCCACATTGACGTCAAATTCCGCTATGAAGTCGCTGGTACGTTTGACTACGATAGGATTTCCAGTTACTCTCCACGTCGCGTTATGATCTGCATGTTCATGACTTTGTAGGACGATATCCGCCGATATAATAGGAAAGGTGTACGGTATGGTTCTTCCGTAAGGATCCGTTATTATCGCGGTGCCTTTAGCTGAGTTAATATAATATGAGCTATGACCTAAATATCTTATATTGGGCATTATTAAATCCTTTCTATATGGTTACGGAAGGAGCTACCATTACTATTTGTTTTTTATTAATGGCTATAAAATCGAGAGAATCTAGAGGGGTATCTCCGGCTATTGCGTATATAGTGGCGTTTGTGACGGGTATAAAGTCTCTTTCTTTATTAATTTCGTCCAGCATCCTTCCTCCGGGGACTACATGCATTTCTCCTTCAATTCTGTAAGATTCGGTAAGAAGGATAACAGGAACTTTTTCTTTAAATGCTTTTATTCCCATAAGTTCGGCCTTTCCGAGGTTAGAAAACCTGCTTAAATGCTTTAAAATTTATATAATTTATGTAACTGAATTCTGAGCTTTAGCCTTAAAATCCTTCTATATCGTCGTAAGAGGGTATTTCTAAAGCTCAATCATCTCGTCGGCAGCGGTATCTTTTTACGAGTCACTATCGTTTTTACGGCTTTTAGCATAGCTATTCTTACCGATACCGTTGGTCTGTCGCCGACGAGAATTTTTACCGATTCGTAATAATCGTTAAACAGCTTGGTTAGGTCCTTTAAAAAATCGTATAAAATTCCGGTATTATAATTTTCCATAACGTTATATAATATAGACGGATAAATAATTAACGTTTTAATTATCTCTATTTCTTTATCGTTATTCAGGAGTTTTAAATCTGTTAAAGAGAGATGTTTTACCATCTCTTTAGGATTAACTCGATATCCTTGGGCGTATGCCGCTTGAAACGCCGAATCGAATCTTGTCAGAGCCAGTTTGAGAGATCCAAATTTAAAATCGGAATTTTTGCAGTCTATATACAGTTTGTTTTGGGGATTTTTTTCAAGATTTTTTATCCAGTATTCGTCTTTATTGAAAAATTTCGCTAATTCTATAGCCCCTATATTTTCGCCTTTTTGCAATTCTTGAGAATCAGGATGATTTTTTATATATGTTTTTTCAACGGCTATAACTTTTAGTTTTGTCTCGTCATATCCAAGAAATTTGAGCGCGGAAGAGTAAGTGTTGTAAAATTCTAAGGATTTATCTGCCGGTTGTATAACGACGATTTGATCCGGTTTTAATTTGAATTTAGCCGTTAAAAACGCTAAAGTTTGAAAATAATCCGAAGGTTCTCCGTTCGGAAGATATAAAAGTTGATCGCTGAAGTCTCCAAATTGCGAGCTTTTTATCCACGTTTGAGTTTTTATCGGATAAATTATACGTTCCTGTTTTGATATAAGAAACTCTTCTCCTGTTTGTTTCTCCCGGTTAGTTGGACTTTCCCAGAAACGATATGCTTTAATCAGTTTTTCAAAACAAATGTCGGTTGTTTTTTTAGCGTCTTGAGGTTTTCCGGGTTTAAATTCTTCTTTATGAGAACATAACCAGTTATTTATAGGTATGACGTCTTCTTCATATATAAGATCGTTTTCTTTGAATTTTTTGAATATTTCTTGATAAACTCCTTTTTTGCCGTTAAGCGACGCTGTTTTTACGGTTTCTTTAAGATCGACGTTAATGTCTTTGCACAGTCGTTGAATTTTAGAAGCGATTATTGGGTAAAGAGCTTCTTTTATCGTAGATATTCTTAACGGTCGGTCTATAAATAAAAAATTGGCTCCATAATTTGCTATGATTTTTTTTGCTAGTTCTACTATGGCTTTGCTGCGGAATCCGAAAATTTGTCCGGAAGACTCGTCGCCGAGCAGTTCTCGATAACGATGTTCTACTGCGGTAGATATCAGCCACAATGTTTCTCCGCTTTCGTTTTCTAATATGTCGCAGGATATTTTACATCCGGCGTTTTTTAGAAGTTTTTGAACGAAGGCTCCTACTATAAGCTGTCTCCCGTCTTCGGCGTTGAGAGAAACTAAATCGGACGAAGAGCCTAGGATTACTTCTATGTTTTTTTTTGACTTAAAATAGACGTAATCCGTCGTTTCAGAGCCTTGAAGGAGCGCCATTAATCCGTAATATACGGCGTCCTTTGAAAGAGTTATATTAATAAAGCCGCTCGACGAATGTTTGATGCTTTGGCAGAAAATTGGTATTCTGTCTATGGAATTAACTATGGACGCCGCTATTTGAGAAGGATCGGCTTCCCAGACGGCCGCTAACTTAATCGGAATTGTCGAAGAATAATCTCCAAATTCTTTATTGGAGCATATCTCCAGAGGAATTGGAAAGAATTTTTCTACGTCTCGATTCGGAAAAGCTTTTAAAATCGCTTCTGTTAATATTGTTTCTATTTTGTTCCTGTACATGTCATCTTGTCTGGTGTTCGACCGTCACGTTTATTTTTTGTCTTTTATTTTGTTTCCATATAGTCAATTGTATTACTTGCCCTGCCATACATCCGTTTAAAAGAGCTTTAAAATCGTCCGTCGACAAGACTTTCTGTCCATTGAATTCAGTAATGATGCAGCCTTTTTCTAATCCGGCTTTTTTAGCGGGTCCATATCCTACTACGCTGTTTACGATTATGCCGGTTTTTACCGGAAGATCGTAATTTTCGGCTGTTTCCCGCGTAAGAGTTATGCCGGATATGCCTATCCAAGGCTTTGGCGACGCTTGAATTTCGCCTTTTCTTAAAAATTTGGAAGTTTCCAGAGCGTTGTTGATCGGAATTGCAAAACTGAGCCCCTGAGCATTTTTAAATTCGGAGTTTCCCGTGTAGACTAAGGTGTTTATTCCTATTATTTCTCCTTTAAGATTGATAAGCGCGCCTCCGGAGCTTCCGGGATTAATTGCGGCGTCTGTTTGAATCAGATCTCTGTACATTATGCCTCTCGTTTTTATATCTCTATTCATCGCGCTTATACATCCTACCGTTACGCTCCATTGAAACTTTAGCGGATTTCCTATGGCTATCGCAGTTTGTCCCAGCTCAAGTTTTGAAGAGTTTCCGAAAGGCGGAACTGGAAGGCCGTTAGCTTTAACTTTAATAACGGCTAAATCTTTATGTTTTGCGCTTCCTACGATTACCGCGCTGAATTTTTTCCCGCTGACAAGCCCTACTTGTATAGTTTTCGCTTTTTCGACTACATGCGCGTTCGTCAGAATATAGCCGTCTGCGGTAAGCACGACTCCGCTTCCTCCTCCTTCTTTTCCCGACTGGAAAGTAGTTAATATGGAAACTACGGAAGGCTTAACTTTTTTGACCGCTTTTATTACCGCTTCTTCGCCTACCGGATAAGCGGCGTTTGCGGTTGCAAAAATTAGAATAAACGAGAAAAGAACGGCAAATATGAACGATATGAATCGTATCATTTAAATCCTCCTTGTTATTATGTTATTTAAGTATTTCTTCACATATTGGCATAGGACGTTTCTTCCTTTTATTTTTGAAATTATAGATCCAAAGAGACGCCAGTTGAGCAATATAATGGAGAACTTCTCCGCCGCCGAGTTTACTGGTCCCGTAGCGTCTGTTTTGAAATATGAACGGGACTTCGACGAATCGCTCGTAATTGGCTTTAACGAATATTTCCAAACCTATTTTAAAGCCTGCGGGATTCAAATTAACTCCTTCTATTATTTCTTTTCTGAAGAAAAAGTACCCCGAAGTCGCGTCTTTTACGTTAGTTACCGTCTTTCCTATAAATATAGCTGCGTTAGATATTATTTTGCGGATTAGCGGCCAATTTTCGCTTCCTCCTCCTTTAACATGTCTGCTGCCTACGGCAAGCTGAGCTTTTTTATCTTTTAACGGCAACGTTAATTTTGGGATAATCTCCGGATCATGACTCAAATCTGCGTCCATTACTCCTATTATTTCTCCGGAAGATTGTTCTATTCCGCTGAGAACGGCGCTGGCTAAGCCTTCTTTACGTTTTCTATGAATAATTTTAACGTTATATTGAAGTTTGAGTCTTTCGGCTAACTCGCCGGTTCCGTCCGGAGAATTATCGTCTACGACGATTATTTCTCCGCTAATATTTGCGTTTTTTAAAATTTCCGTAATTTTTTTTGTCAATATAGGCAGCGATTCCGCCTCGTTGTAGCAGGGAATTATTATGCTTATCATATTGTTTTTATATCGAAATGACTTTATTGGCATGCATCAGTTCTTTTAGTATTTCTTCCATTACGCTTAGAGTTCCAACGTTTACGCTTCCGGCAATACCGTATCTTTCAGCCGAAGTAAGGCATACTATGATTTTGATTCCTTGCTTTTCCAGGCCTGCGAGAAGATATGCGCTTCTTGCGTTGTTGAGGAGTCTAACGGCAGAATTAGTTAAAATAATTATGCCGGGTTTATATTTGCCGAGAAAGATGGCGTTTAAAAGTTCATGCATGAGCAGTTTTCCCGTTTCTTCGCAGTCTGAGCCGAATACGTCGGATTTGAAAAGCATTGCGGTTTTTTTCTGCGGCGAAGAAGATTTTGACGTCGAGTACCCGACGTTTTCTAAAACTGCCGCGGAATCGTCCCGTACGTATGTCAGATAATAGTTTAAATCGACTTCTGCAAAAGTGGGAGGCAGAGACGTTTTTTCGTTCAAGATACATATCTCCTTTCATAAAGATATGCGCTCTGCGCATAATCGCCGGCAGCGACAAAATCCGGCTTATTTAAGATATTTTCGGTTTATTATAGATTTATTTTAAAAGAAAATTTCCACATTTATATTTTTATTCCCTTTCTAAATAATTATCCGTCCTCTTTAGCGGTATTTTATGACGTATGTTATATGTTTGCTTTGTCTTTAAATAAGGATTTTTATTTTTGCTTATCGAATTAATCATATTTGAGGAGGTTTTAGCTTTATGAATAAAGTAATTGGGCTATGCGCAGTTTTTATTTTAATTCTTACGGTCGGCTGCGGCGGCGATTCCGTTAAAAAAAATAAAGGCAGAGCCGCTTCGAAAGTTATAGTTTCTACGGCCATGGCGCAGAAAAAAGATATTTTCAACGCTTTAGAAGTTATTGGAAGCGTAGAGCCGTTATCCTCCGTAGAAGTTAAATCTCAGGCAAACGGAATAATAACCGAGGTTCATTTTAACGAAGGAGACTTTGTTAAAGAAGGCGATTTGCTTTTTACCATAGACCAGGCTCCTTATATCGAAAATTTAGAACAGACTAGAGCGCAGGTGAAAAAATCTGAAGCCGGGCTAAAAAAGGCCGAATCAGATTATATTCGTTCTTTTTCTTTGCAGCAGGAAGCCAGGGCTAATTACGATAAGGCGGTAGCTTTGGTAAAACAGCTGGAGGCAGATTATGAAAAGGAAGTCATTTACAGAAAAAATGCCATGGATACTGAAGAGAGGTATAGAAGACTTCTTGCCGGAGGTTTTACCACGCAGGAGCAGTATGATAAAACGAAAACTGACCTTGACGTTCTGAACGCGACGGTAAGATCGAGAGTAGAAGAGATAAGAAACGCTCAGGCGTCCGTAAGGGCTTCCGCGGCTTCTTTAGAGAGCGCTAAAGTATCCTCGGACGCTTATCAAGCCGCGGTACAAGACGCAAAAGCGCAGTTAGATATTTCGCGGGCTCAATTTCAGATGGCTGATTTGGAATTAGATTACTGTACTATTAAATCGCCGATGTCCGGAGTCGTAGGCAGTATTTTTGTCAAGCGGGGGAATCTTGTAAAAGCTTCGGGAGATCAAACTCTTGTTTCAATAAATCAAATTAAGCCCGTTCATGTAGCATGTTCAGTTCCGGAAAAATATCTTCCTTCTCTTATGAAGATAATCGGCAAAGGAGAAATGCAGGTTTTTTTGACTGACGGCGTCCTTTTGAAAGGGAAATTGGTTTTTATTGATAATCAGATAGATAAGCTTACCGGCACTATTCTTATTAAGGCTATTTTTAATAACGAAGAGAGAAAATTATGGCCGGGACAGTTTATAAAATCGAGAATACTTCTCGATAAGTTGGAAGACGCCGTAGTGATTCCTTCCATAGCGGTTCAGACGGGGCAAAAAGGCAAATATGTTTTTGTTCTTGGAAAGGATTCCAAAGTTTACGTCAAATATGTTTCGACGGGTCCGGAATTGGATGGAGAGATCGCCGTTCTTTCGGGCGTAAATCAAAACGATATAGTGATCACCGACGGCTTTTTAAAGCTTACCGATGGAATGGAAGTATCGGCAGTTATGTGATCAAGCGATTATTTGGGTTGATCTCAGATAAGTTTGGAGGAAATAAATTGATGAAATGGAGAAAAAATCCGTTTATTTATGAAATAAATACCAGGGTTTGGCTAAAAGAAATATCGGATTTTTACGGGATGCCTTTAACTTTGGGAGAACTGCCTGACGAATGTTTTATAAAAATTAAATCGGCAGGCTTTGACGCGGTGTGGCTTATGGGAGTATGGGAGCCTTCTCCTGCCGGCCGTGAAATCGCTAAGAATCACGAAGGCTTGAAGAACGAATTTTTAAAGGCTCTTCCGGATTTGGTCGACGAAGACATAGTAGCTTCTCCTTACGCCGTGAAAAATTATTCGGTTTCGGAAACTCTCGGAGGAGAGTCGGCTTTAAAGCTTTTTAGAGAAAAAGCCGCGGAGCATGGCTTGCTTTTAATTTTGGATTTTGTGCCTAATCATACGGCGTTAGATTGTCCTTGGATAAAAGAGTCTCCGGAATTTTACGTGCAAGGAACATATTCCGATTACGTGAGGGATAGCTCTACGTTTTTTAATGCCGGGACGGAAAGCGAGCCTCTTATCGTAGCTCATGGAAAGGATCCCTATTTCCCAGGATGGACTGACACGGCGCAATTAAACTATTATAACGCAGCTTTAAGACAAGCTATGATCGAAGTTATTTTAAGAATAGCTTCAATGTGCGACGGAATAAGATGCGATATGGCTATGTTGGCTATGAACGGAATACATTACCAAGTTTGGGGAGATAGACTTTTCGCCGGCAAGAATTTTCAATATTTGAGGGAGGAATTTTGGTCTCAGGCAATATCGCGAACTAAAGCGTTATTTCCTGATTTTATCTTTATAGCCGAAGCCTATTGGATGCAGGAAGGGCCTCTTCAGGAATTGGGGTTTGATTATACGTATGACAAGCCTTTGTACGATTGGTTAAAACATGGAGACGTAAAAGCCATATCTTCCTATCTTCGCGAAGGTTTAGATTTATATCAAAGCAGATGCTTAAGATTTATTGAAAATCATGACGAGGAACGCGCCGCGGCCGCTTTTGGAATAGAACATCATAAAAGCTCTATGCTGGCCGCCGCTACTTTGCCCGGCTCTAAATTGATTTACGAAGGACAGCTTGAAGGAAGGAAAGTTAAGATTCCGGTTCAGCTTGGTCGTAGACCTTATGAAGCTCCTGATAATGATTTATCGAGTTTTTATAAACGTCTTATGTCGATCCTTTCTTCAGAAGCTTTTCATATCGGGGACTGGAAGCTGTATAATTCAAGATCCGCATGGGAAGGCAATTATACTTATTCTAATTTTTTAATTTGGTCTTGGAGTTTTGAGGAATATTTTTATTTGACAGTTATAAATTTTTCTCCCTTCAGAAGTCAATGTTATGTTCCTTTGCCTCAGGATGTGACAGACGGTAAAAATTGTTTTATCGTAGATATGTTAGGCGAAGGAGCATATGAGAGAGATGGATGCGTCCTTTGTCGCCAAGGTTTCTATTTAGATATGCCTCCTTGGAGCAGACATTTGTTCAATTTTGAATTTGAAGTTCAAAATATAGATATTTAGATAAAAATTTACAATTTTTCAATTATTTTTGTCTTCATTTTTTATAAAATGATATATAATGAAATAGAATACATAATTAATCTTTAATATGGAGGTTTTATGCAGATAAGCGGAAATATACCGTCTCTTACTCCTTCTCAGATTTCTAGCGCCAATAAAGTTATAAAGGAGTTCGCCGACGTCGAATCTTTAATGGTATCGGTTGACAATAACGATAAGATAGATTTAAATTCTTCTAAAGGAGAAGTTAAGGTAGATTTTGCTCCTCTTAAAGAAAACGCCAGAGAGAAATTTACAGGCGAAATATCTTATAATCCTGATACTAAAGAAGTTGACAAGACGTTTGTTACTAAAAATTACGATAAACCCGGAGGCGTAGGCGTAAATTACGCAAAACATCAGCTGGAAGACGGCAGCACATATTACAGAAAGGACGATATGTATCAGGAATTTCCAATGTACCGTCAAATAGACGAAGTCGTGGTCGGAAAAGACGGACAGATTAAATCTTTTGAATCTTATGAAGAAAGAGATTCTTTTTCCGGCTTTGGTTTTGGAGGAGGAGATAATTTTTTGATCGCTCATTAAGTTTATATAGGCTGTTCGTTGGTTTTGTATAAGACGGCGATTGATATGATTACTTTAAAATACGGCTGATATTCTTTATTAGGAGTGCAAAGCCGTATTTTATTTTTTTATCCGGCAACCTGAGTTTTTATTCTTGATTTAGATTGCGTTAGAGGATATAATGTAACGTACGGTAACATAAGGCTAATACGCCGGAGACGCTTTGATTCGCGTCGTCTGTAAGCCGTTCGATACCTTTTAGTTTTTAGAGGATAGCATATTGATAATACGTGAAGATTGCGTAGTAGATATTTACAATAATAAAAAGATAGTTTCGGCATATTGCTTTGAAGTTAAAAATTCAACCGCTCGATGTCTTACCGAAGGGGGCAAAGAATTAAAAATTCCTACTGATAAAATTTTACATCTTTCTAACGCGGATAAAATTGATTCTTCTTTAAAAAATTCGATAGTATCTTATTTAAAAGAGGTTTCGGCCAGAAGGAACGCTATAGCCGCTTCTTTTCCTTTATGCGAGTTGTGGGAATTATGCGATGAAGAAGATAGTTTTGCGATTGACGAACTCGCTGAAAACTGGTATGGTTCTTCTTTAACCGACGATGAATTTGCCGGATTTCAACGAGCGATACTGTCGAGCAATCCGTATTTCAGGCGAAAGAATGAGCTTTTTCTGCCTAATTCAAAATCATACGTATCGGAATTTTTGCGTATGAGAGAGGCCGAGGCTTCAAAACAAGAAAAATTAGATAATTTTTCTCAGGCTGTCAAAGCCGTTATGTCCGGATCAAAAGTTAACTTAACTGAAAATTTTAAAGAATTTATAGATATGTTTATCGACGTGGCGGTTAAAGGGAAAGAGTCTTCGCATTTTAAATCTGTCGCCGCCGTATGTTCCAGCGTAAATTTATTAGTTGAAAACATTTTTTCTTTTCTTGTTAAAAGCGAAATTATGAGCGAAGACGAAAATTTATCGTTGAGACAGTATGATTTATCAGCTGAATTTCCTTTGAAAGTCGAGGAGGAGTGTGTTGACAATGTAAGAAAGAGCAATTTGGATAGCGAGTCGTCAGATTATGAAGATCTTACGGATATTGAAGTTTTTACTATCGACGGGGAGACTACCGAAGATATAGACGACGCTTTGAGCATAGAGTTTTTAGACGGAAAAATACGCGCCGCCGTGCATATAACCGACGTTTCTCGTTTTATACCGGTCTCTTCTCTTACCGACGAAGAGGCTTTTAATAGAACTACTTCGTTGTATTTTCCTGAGAAACGGATAAATATGCTTCCCGCCGTCTTAGCCGAAGATCAGGCTAGTCTCAAAAAAAATGAAGAAAGAAGAGCCTTATCTTTCTTTTTTGTTTTTAATGAGCGATATGGCGACTATAATATTTGCGATTTCTATATAAGAAAAACGAAGATCAAATCTTCCGCAAGACTTACTTATGGCGAGGCCGATACGCTTATCGCCGAAGGAGGATCGATCGCGTCTTTTTACGCTATAGCCCAAAATTTATTCAAGAAGCGAGTGCAAAGAGGAGCGATTACTCTTTCTACGAAGAGAGTCTGCGTTGAAATTAACGACGGAGAGCCCATAGCGCGTCCGGACGATTCTTCCCGACCATCGCAGATTCTTGTGTCGGAATTTATGATTTTAGCTAATTCGTATGCGGCTAAATTTTGTCATGATAACGCTATACCTGTTCCCTACAGAATTCAGCCTCCGCCGGCGGGCAATATGCCGCCTTTCGATATAGATTCGCCTTCCGGCGTATATAAAGCTAGACGTTATATGAGGAAAGTCATCGTATCGGAAGAGCCGTCTTCTCATTTTTCCTTAGGATGCGAATATTATTTGCAGGCTACGTCGCCTTTGAGAAGATTTCTTGATCTGGTCGTTCATAGGCAAATTAAATCTTTTCTGGAAGTTGGATCTCCCTGTTATTCTCAAGAGCAAATAAGAGAAATAATTTTAAGAACCGAATCCATAAGATCCGGATTAGACGCAGCCGTAAGACAAAGGATAAAATATTGGCTTTTAAAATACGTGTATTTACATAGAACTTCCATTCGTAAGGCCGTAGTTCTTTGTAAATTTTCTGATAAAGTCGTAGTTATGGATGAGGAAACTCTTTTGGAATCTACGATATATACCGATACTTCGGCTTTGTCCGAAGATCAGGTAATAGACGTTTCCGTAGCGCGAGTTTCCCCCAGGGAAGAGATTTTAGAGTTTCAGATAGCATAGGTTTTTAATCTAATTAAATATTTTAAAAATTATCAATAAAAGTTTGGAAATTATTATGGAAAAAATAAAAAAAATACATATGACGGCCGTATGCGGCATGGGCATGGGCGCTTTTGCAAGTCTTTTAGCAAAAGCCGGTTATAAAGTCACCGGATCGGATCAAAACGTGTATCCTCCTATGAGCTCTAAGCTCGCCGAAATTGGAATTGAGATAATGTCCCCGTACTCGGCCGATAACATAAGTTCAGACGTTGATCTTGTGATTATAGGAAACGCAGTCCGCAGAGATAATCCGGAAGCCGTTAAAGTAATGGAGAATGGAATTAAATATATGTCTTTTCCGGAAGCGTTGAACGCTTTTTTTCTTAAAGACAAAACGTCTATTGTGGCCGCAGGAACTCATGGGAAAACGACTACGTCTTCCATGCTGGCTTGGATACTCGAAATTTGCGGTAAAGATCCGAGTTTTTTGATCGGAGGCATATTGAATAATTTTGCAAGCAGCTGTAAACTCGGCAATGGAGATTTTTTTGTCGTAGAAGGCGACGAGTACGACACGGCTTTTTTTGACAAAGGTCCTAAGTTTATGCATTATTCGCCTTCTAGCGCCATTTTGACGAGCGTTGAATTTGATCATGGCGACATATATAAAGATATGGATCATATAAAGAGGTCTTTTATCGGTTTTATAAAATTGATTCCTTCTTCCGGCATGCTTTTGGTTTGCTCTGATTTTATACATGCATTAGAAACGGCGGAGCATGCGGAATGCAGAGTAGAGACTTACGGTTTGACCGGAGAGCCTGATTGGAAAGCGGAAAATATTCGTCTTGGAAAAACTTGCGGTTATTCCGTATTTTATAAAGGAGAAAAAATCTCGGACGTAAATTTAAACGCGGTCGGCCGTCATAATGTATTGAATTCTTTAGGAGCTTTCGCTCTTCTTTATCATTATGGTCTTCCCGTTGATAAAATGGCCGAAGCTCTCGGCCTCTACGAGGGAGTTAAAAGACGTCAGGAAGTCATAGGAATTGCGGGGGGAGTTACGGTTATAGACGATTTTGCGCACCATCCTACTAAGGTAAAAGCTACCGTGTCGGCCGTGAGATCGAAATATGACTCAGGTAAGCTGTGGGCAATATTTGAACCTAGAACAAATTCAAGCAGACGAGCGTTTTTCCAGAACGATTACGTCGAATCTTTTGACGACGCCGACGAAGTCGTTATAGCAGACGTCTTTAATAAGACTCAAATTTCAGCGGACGAGAGATTTTCCAGCGAAAAACTTGCGGCTGATCTTGCGAAAAGAGGCAAACGTGCTCGCTTTATTCCAATAACGGACGATATAGTCGATTTTGTTTCCTCGAACGCCGTTAGGGGAGATATAGTCTTGATTATGTCTAACGGCGGCTTTGACGGCATACATAATAAGCTTTTAAAGTCGTTAGAGCAAAAAAACTTTATAACCGCTTAGTTTACGCGCGTTCTTAAGACTCTCGCCCAAATCTCGCGACTTCTGAAGAACGCGCGGTCGTTAAAATAGTTAGTTGCAGCATGGCGAAATATGTTTTTTAACCATATCGAGTATTTCTTCGGCCGTTTGCTCCGGAGGCAGAATCGCATCGTATTTTATCGTATTACTCCCTAGCTGTTTAAAATTTTGCTTATACATATCGTCTACGTCTTTTAGGTAATTGAGAGAAATTTCCGTTTCCATTTTTCTGTTTCTTGATTTGAGCCTTACGTAACATTCTTCAGGACATATATTTAAAATTATAGATAAGTTTGGCGGGGGAGTTTTACAATTATCAAAATATCGGCCGTATTTTCTCATGTCCAAATCGTTTAGATTTCCTTGTTTTTTTATAGTTTCCACAAAAATATATCTGTCGGCATACATGGAGCGTTCTATAAAAATTATTCCTGGTTTTGAAAATTCCGATCGTCGATATTGGCGGCATCTTTCCGCTATAAACCAAATTTGGGCGTTTAAGGCGTATTTTTTAGGATCTTTGTAATATAGCGGCAGCCAGGGATTCTCTTCGAACGGTTCGTAAAAAACAATATGTCCTTTGCGTTCTATTATTTTTAGAACGGTCGTTTTACCGGAAGCGATGTTGCCGTCTATTGAAATTACGTAAGCCATTTTGTCCTCTTATCCGTTTTTGACGTTTTTGTTCTTTTGACGCCCGTATTTTGGGCGACGTGTATTTGTTATGAATATTTCGTTTATTTTAGCAGGATATTTATGGATCTGCAAGTTTTTCAATACCGCTTTTTATTTATTATTCCGTTAGAAAATTGTTCTCAGAGTTGTTCTAGTAGCATCTATATTTTATTATCAGTATTATATCGGATTGAGCAGATGCGTATACGTATTCTTCGTCTTCTTTTATAAACAATGAATCGAAATCGATTAGAGAAGAGTGTTTTACGCAATATTTATGATAAGGAACGATACATAGATAGAAATAATCGTTATATGATAATTCTTTTATTAACTCTTCGTCGATATGATTTGCCGGACGTATAAAGGGCGATTTTAAGTAATAATTAAGCGGCAGGCTCATCATAGAAGGAGTTACTACTATCGCGGTTCCGTCGGTCGCTTTTTCTTCGATTATTTTAGCGGCTATTTTCCAGTCCTGTCCTTTTAGATTTGGGTTAAGAAATTCTCCCGCCGCAGAATACGCGTTTAAAATAACTATCAGACTGATTGCGGCCAATTCTATTTTTTTATTTTTGATATTGCTTATTAAAACGGCTATAGAGTATAGAAAAAACGGCAGAATAATAATGAAATATTTATATTCGAAAATTTTTATAGACGTGAATGCAGATAAGGATACTATGGAAATAATATAAAATGACGTCGTCAAAAAAGATATATAGTTCTTTTTTTTAAACTTTATGAAAGATATTGAAAAAGCTAATATTCCTATAATCCCGCAGATTAGCAAAGGTTCATGCCAGGGATTTTTCACTCCATACATAAATCCTTGAGGAAAGCCGTTTCCTATCAGAAGTTTGGAGAAAAGCATGATGACATGCCATAAATCCGGGGCGTCTCTTATTGTCATGTCCTGAACTGATAAATGTTTGCAAAATATGAAAAAGAGGCTTGATAAGAATGATGAAAACGGCAAAAGAAAACAATAAGCGTTACGTTTTATAGTTCCTTTTTGAGAATACATTAATAGACAATATACTTGAATCGGCAGACAAAAAATAAACAGGTGATGCGTGAGACAGCCGATTAAATTTAAAAGAGCGAGCGACAGAGATAAGGAAGTTTTATTTTCGTTTGCTTTCGCTAATTTGACGCTAAGAAAAATCGCAGATATGAACGATAACTGTAAAAAAGAATACATTCTGTATTCGACCGCTAGAGATATTCCAAAAGCCGAGACGCCTAGAAGAGCCGCGGAGTAAAGAGCCGTTTTTTTGGAATTTGACATTTCTAACGCCAGAAAATATGACGTCGCGACTGATATCGATGAAAAAATAACCGACGAAAGCCTCAGCCAAATTTCTTCATGCGATACGTATTGCCAAAAATGGGCAAAATAAAAATATCCCGGAGGATGAACTTCTCCCGTTGCCTCCATTACTCCGATAATATCCCATATAGGATAAGACGCTATATAAAGGAGCGCCGCTTCGTCGGTAGAAATGCATTTTGCGTTAGAGCATATGACTCTTATTAGCAAAACAAAAAAAAACGCCGCTGAAAGGCATGCGTTTTTACTATTTAAGAGTTGCAATATGATTAACCAATAATTTTTTGTATAAATATTTCGCATTCGTTTAAAATATCGTAGGATTTTTGATGCGTCGCCGATTCCGCGTATATCCTAAAAACCGGCTCTGTTCCTGATGCTCTGAATAAAATCCAGCTGCCGTCTTGGAGGAGACATTTAACGCCGTCTAAACAGCTTATTTCTTTAATTTTTTCATTGGCGAACGACGCCGGTAGAGTTTGGCATAATTTTGCTATCACGTCGTCTTTTTCTTCGTTGTTTTTAAATTTGATATCGACTCTGTGAAGGCAGAATAGGCCGAATTTATCCGTTATGCAGCTTTTTATTTCCGCTATGCTTTTTCCGGTTATGGCCATTGCTTCAAGTAAAAGCAATGCTATCAGAGGCCCGTTTTTATCAGGTATGCTGTTTTTAACCCCTATGCCTCCCGACTCTTCTCCTCCGGCTAGAATATTGCTCTTAAGCATTAATTCGGTTATATGTCTAAAACCTACCGGCGTTTCATAAAAATCTAGCCCGTATTTTTCAGCCATGGATTTTATCAGTTTTGAAGTAGAAAAAGTAGCGGCTATGCCCCCGTTTTCTTTTCTGTTTTCAATTAGATGCCACAGGATAATTGAGAAAACGTCATAAGACTGAAGAAAAGAACCGTAAGAGTCGACTACTCCTACCGTATCTCCGTCTCCGTCGAAAGCAAAACCTACGTCCGCGTTATTTTTTAAGATTTTTTTCATAAGCGGAGCTATATTGCTTACCGCAGGAATCGGAGTGTATCCGCCGAAAAGCGGATTTTTTTCGTTCCTTATTTCGTCTATATAAACTCCGGCTGAAGAAAAAATTTTATCTAAAAGACCGGCGGCGGCGCCGTATATCGGATCGCTTATTATGGCGAATCTTGAATTTGCAATTCTTTCCATGTCTACAAATTCGGTTATGTCGTCGATATATTGTTTTTCCGGAGAAAATATAGATACTTCGGCTTTTTTGCAAAATGGAGGCAGATAATTTTTTTTAGATTTGAGTATGTTTTCTATGCCCCAGACAAATTCGCTTACGGCGCTTCCTCCATATTCTCCTTTATATTTTACGCCGTTATATTCGGGGGAATTATGGCTTGCGGTAATTATTATGCCGGCCGCTAATTTATTTTGTCGTACAAAGTTAGAAATTATAGGGGATGCGGTGAAAGAGGAAGATAGAAAAACAGGAATACCGCAAGCGGCGAATTCGTCCGCAATTGCGGCTGCAAATTTATCTGACATAAATCTTGTGTCATAACCTACGGCTATTCCCTTTTTAGGAGATTCGCAGGAAAACGTAACTGCGCCCGAACGATTTCCGGAATATACGCTTAATTTATTTCGTTTCGGCCAATACAGCCAGTTAGCAATAGCTTTTGCAAATTTTTTTACGTTGTCAAAAGTGAACTTATCGCCGATAACGGCTCTCCAGCCTTCTGTTCCGAACGATATAGGCATTTTTTTCTTTCTCCCGTAAAACTGAGCGTTATATTGTGGCTCCCGATTTAACTAAGTATTGACATATGTCCTTATGTCCTTCTTTTTCAGCGTAGTAAAGCGGCGTTCTATTTGCTTTGTCTCTTGCGTTTATATTCGCGCCGCAATTTTTTAGAATTTTAAGGGCTTCTAAATTTCCTAAAAAACACGCTCTATGAGCCGGAGTCCAACCTATTCCGTCGGCTTTTTGTACATTTGCGCCTTTTTCTACCAGGAGTCCCAGTATATCTACGTCGTTTCT
This sequence comes from uncultured bacterium, assembly GCA_949288455.1. Classification (GTDB taxonomy): domain Bacteria; phylum Vulcanimicrobiota; class CADAWZ01; order CADAWZ01; family CADAWZ01; genus CASEKF01. Next base: position 5,841 of record CASEKF010000048.1, on the reverse strand, counting down.
TCTGACGGCTAAATCTAAAGGAGTTAATCCGGTTGTGTCTTCTGAGTTAATGTCGGCTCCTTTTAAAGCAAGAAGTTCGACCATCATCAAGTCTCCCTTGTTTATTGCTATAAAGAAAGGAGATTCGTTTAGCTTATTTTTTTCGTTGATATTTAATCCGGTTTCAAGCAAAAAAGATACCATTTCTCTTTTCCCGCTTTCAACGGCTATATGCAAAAGATTATTTCCATATTTATCCGTAAGCTTATTTTTTATAGGGTATGACGATGACAGTTTTTTAACTTCGTTGATATTTCCCGTCATGACGGCTCTGATCATAACGTCCGGAGCTAAGGACGACGTCGGCTTTTCATTGGAAGGCTTATTTATGTCTGCGTGTGCGGGCTTAGACGGTATTTTAGGCATACGCGTTTGAGGACGGGGAGCCGGCGTATCAGACACAGCCGTGAACGGAGCGCCGCAGCCATTGCAAAATTTAGCTTTATCATTATTTTGTTTTCCGCATTTAATACAATTTTTAGGCATAATATTCTCCCTTAACGTCACCGGTTTGTTACGACTAATAACGGCTTGTATCTGGTCGCTTATATAATTACTTATTTAATTACTTGACGAAAGATATTTTTTCCTTTTTTTATAAGTAATTTTTAGATTTTTGAAAGGTTAAACAGAAAACGGCAAGAAAATAAATTTTTGTTCCAATATGCGAAATACATATGAAAAGAGAGGATAAAATGAACACCGCAGTTATAGTTTCGGGAGCTGTATTTTCTTTTGTGGCGACTTTAGTTATTCTGCTTGCGGCGGCTTTTGTTTTAAGCGTTTTAAATCTTATTTTTGCGTTAAGAAGTATAATTTATCGAAAGTCTTATCCAAGTTATGCGGTTAAATATGATTCTTCAAAAGTTTTAACCGTCGCCGTTTTTGTACCATGCAAAGGCATTGAGGAGAAGGTCGACGTATACTTAAAGGCTATGTTGACTCAAGATTATCCGTCTTATAGAATATATTTTATTACTGAAAGCGAATCTGACGCGGCGACTCCGCTTATTAGAAGCCTTATCGAAAAATATCCGTACGCATACGGCGTGATATCGGGTAGAGCCGTTCAAAATTGTCAAAAAAATCATAATCTTTTAGCGGCTATAAACGAAGAGCTGAAAAGAGAAGATAAAGCGGAGGTATTCGTTTTTGCCGACGCCGACGTAAAACCCGGCAAGACTTGGCTTAGAGATTTGATTCTTCCTTTGTCTGATCTTAATGTTCATGCTACTACCGCTTTTAGATGGCTTAAACCTGAAAAATTTACTTTTTGGGGAACTATGCACGCTATGCTGAGCGCCTATCTTGGAACCTTGATGTCTTCTTCAGACGGAATGTGGGGAGGCTCTATGGCTATAAAGAGGGACGTTTTCTTGAAATATGGAGTGGATAAGCGTTGGGCTAAGGCAGTTGCGGACGATATATCCTTGATGGAAATTATAATTAAAAATAAGCTTAAACGTATTTTTGTGCCTATATGTCTTGCGGAAAGTTCCAATGTGATTAACGATCCTAAGGCTCTTTTCGAGTGGTTCTTAAGACAGGTTCAATATCTTAAAATATATTGCAAGCCTCATTGGATTGCGGCCATTGTCTTTACGGGATTGAATACTCTTACTGCTTTGGGCTTGTTCGTTTGTTTTTTCCCTTTTATCGTTTCGTTTTGTATATGGCAGACGTATGCGATGTTATTTTATTGTCTTATTTTGATATTTTTCTTGATGATATTATCTCTGAGTCGGTTTGAAGGAAAAGAAGGTCAAAATTATTTCGTATGGTTTTTAATGGCTCTTCCCGCCCTTCTTATGGGCTTTTCTTGCCTGATCGCGTCAATCTTCAGAAAAGATATGATATGGAGAGGCATAAGGTATGGAATAAATAAAGACGGAACCGTATCGTTTGTAAAAGTGGAGCGGGAAAACGGATAAGAATTTAAACAAAACAGGCGTTTAGGTAGTTTGCTTAACGCTATATTCTGTGTCTGTTGAAGGTTTAATATATTCAATCAAGCGTATTTATGAAGAGGCGTCGATGAAAAGTCGTAGTCGGCTCGTTTGAAGCCTTGTATGACGATTATGCTCAGGAACAGATATACCTTACAAAAAACAGACCTGAAAATAAAGATGTAGCTTGAAAATGAAATATGGATTTACGAAACGCAATCGGACAAGTTTGATAGATTTATTCGATATGTTAAGAACACCTATATTTAGAGATGCCGAAAATCACAGGCATAACGATATGGCAAATGCCTGATATATCCTCGCAACGGACAAGTTCGTCGGACGCCGAGCGCAGTTTTTGAGCGTCGGCTGCAAGATATCGGGCATACTCTCCGCAAATTGACTTATATGGAAATTCAAAACGTAAAAACGACATGGCCGAAACCATGCCGTTTTTACGAAAACAAATTATACTGTTTTATTGAACAGATTCGAACTTCTCTTTTTTTGTGCTTAGAATTTTATGGTATTTAACGCTTTTCCGGCTTCTGAAAAAACTTTTTGAGCCGAAGAAGATTCGGAAGATACCGTAGCGATAATCCCTGTTTTTCCGCTTATCATATATATTTGCATTTGAGTTAGTTGGATTCCGTTTATCGTAGACGAGAAAATTAGTCTCGAGGCATTTTTGCCTCCGATAGAAATAGTTTCTTTTGACATAAGATTAAATCCAGGCAGTTGGCTTTGCAGTTGAGATAGAGTGAAATTTGCGTATTGTTCGCTAGAAATTTGGCCGAAGGACGTTAGATCGTCCGTTGTGAGAACAATGTTGCTTTGGAAAGAGGATGAAGACGTCGGCAGCATAGCCGTAAAAAAAATAGGAGGCTGCGCGTCCTGACGTACCTGCCATGATGCCGGATAATCCATTGTAAAATTTGCGTATGAAACTCTTTTCATGCCGTTGGCCGCAGGGGCTAACGTACTAGCAGGATATTCTTTTTCTACTTTAGTCGCGCCGTTTGGCGAAGAATCTAAATCCGAAGGCCATTGTTCTGCGCTTAAAGCCGCGTGGGCCATAAAGCATATAAGCGAAAGTGAAATTATAAAGCCGTATATATATTTCATCGTTTTGGTCCTCCATCATTTTTTGCATAATTTAACGTAAACGTACAAAATTCATTTTAGGATTTATTCTACTTCAATAAATTCTACGTCGAAAATAAGCGTTGCGTTGGGCGGTATTATAACTTTGCCTCTGTCTACTATTCCCTTAGGTCCGTATCCTAGGCTCCCGGGAATTATAAGACGCCTTTTGCCTCCGGGTTTCATAGTCGACACGCCTTCGTCCCATCCCGGAATTACTTGCTTCATTCCGAGTCTAAATTTAAAAGGCATGCCTCTGTCTACGCTTGAATCAAATTTCTGTCCGTTTTCGAATACTCCGGTATAGTGTACTACTACCATATCTCCGTTTTTAGGCATTTCTCCAACGCCTTCTTTTATGTCTATATATTTTAGTCCGGATTTTGTTTCTATTATTTTTTCGTTCATTTCTGTATTTGCCTCCCGTGTAGTCTGGTTTGTATTGTCTTCCTCTGTTGTCTCCCGCGTAGTCTGGTCCGCCTTTTCGTCTTCTTTTATATTCCGGTTGCTTTGAGCGGTTGCCGCGTCGTTTTGAGGAGTTTTTCCTCCCGCGCTGCAGGAAACTCCAAATGAAAAAATAAAGCAGAGAGTAAAGCATAAAATCGCAGTTTTTATAATATATCGTTTCATGCAAATAAACCTTCCTTAAGTTATGTTTACAGATTATTTTAGAGCTATATATTTTCTATTTTACGCTTTTTAAAACCTCTATTTGATAAAGGAATAATAATTGACATGATAGAAAATTCTTCTAATAAATATTATAATATTATTATGAACCGAAATGTTTTATGAATGCGGAATCAACTAAAATGACAAAATATATACTGACTGTCAATATAAGTTCTTCAGGAGCCGACGCCTGCGTTTTCGACGATAAATTTCAACCTGCGTCTCATGTTTTTCTGCCCATATCTCAATTTCGATCAGAATTTCATCCTGATGAAATTATCTCTTCGTTTATTGACTGCGTAAGGCGTACCCTCGTAAAAATGAAGTCTAAGAGCGGAATTATATCCGGAATATGTATTTCTGCGGAGCCTTATTCATACATAGGAGTAGACAGAAATAATAATCCGTTGACTTTAATATCTCTATGGGGAGACGTCAAAACTTTAACGAAAAGCGAAGCGAAGCATTTTGGCAATAAATCCGTCGAACTGCATAAAATTACCGGTTGTCCGGTTTCCTCTTATTTCCCGTTTAAAAGACTTTTTTGTTTTAAAATGAGAAATTATGAAAAATATTCTTCGGTATATAAGTATCTTTCTTTAAAAAGTTATCTTATTTCAGTTTTAACGGGAAAAATTGCGGAAGATTACGCTACCGCGTCCTCCTCCGGTCTGTTTGATATACATGATAAAATATGGAGTTTCGATGCTTTAAAAATTCTTGAAATTACGGACGCCGGTCTTCCTCCGCTTAAAAGCCCTTATGAAGTTCTAGGCTATATGTCCGGAAACATAAGCAGAAAATGCGGGCTTCCTAATAATATTCCTCTTATTTTGGGTTCTTCTTCTATCGCGGCCGTTAATCTCGGCTCAGGCGTAAGACCTTCTGAAGAAATATGCATAAATATGGATTTTGCTACGTCTGTTCAGGTATTGTCGCCTTTTTTGCCAAAGATGGACGATGAGGAAGCTCTTTGGTATAATCTTGCGGATGAAGATACGTATATTTGGGGAGGAACTACTAACGCAGGAAATGGAGTTATACGGCATTTTCTTAGAACTTTATTTCCAGGAGGGATAAATCCTCAAATTTTTATAGAAGAGATGAAAAATCGTTTCATGCGTCTTGACGGACCGTTGTGTTTTCCATTTTTCCGAGGCGAGAGAACGCCTTTTTGGGACAGCGAAATGAGAGGCATATTTTCAAATATGAGCTACGAAACTTCGTCTTTGGATTTTATGTATTCTATTTTCGAAAGCATAGCGTTTTGTATTTATGGTATTATTAGAAGGATACAGAATATAGGCGGAAGATTTTCAAAGATTAAGCTTATAAGCAATAACGAGCAATGGGGGTTTTTCGCGCAGTTTTTAGCCGATATACTTGATAGACCTATAGAATATACGGAGTCTAAAATAATTCCTTGTCTAGGCGGAGCCATTAGCGCAAAGAGCGCTTTGAACGAGAAAATAAATCCTTTGCATACTTTGAGAGCCGCGTCTTTTATTGAAATAGAGCCTAACAAAAATATTTATACTTCTATTAACGAAAAATATGAGTATTGGCATAAGGAATTAAGCAAACATTATAATGCGCAGATATTGTCTGAAAGCGTTCCTTTTGCGCCTGAAGAGATAACGCCTTTGATAACTTCCGCAAAGAGAGAAGCGCTTCTTGATATTAATAACAAGTCCGCTTTAACAAGCTCGGTCGTTTTGCCGCAGCTTATGAAGGAAAAAACCAAGCTAGCTCCTTTGTCTGTTTATAAGCTTCCAAATATCTCTCCTGAAGAGCGTTTGCAAAATTCTCCTTCTATTCCCGGAGTTTCTCCTTCGCGTCCCGGCGTTCCTTCTTCTATTCCCGGCGTTCCGCCTTCGCTTTCGCGTCCCGGCGTTCCTTCTCCGCCTTCCATGCCCGGCGTTTCGCCTTCTCCTTCGCGTCCCGGCGTTCCTTCTCCGCCTTCCATGCCCGGCGTTTCGCCTTCTCCTTCGCGTCCCGGCGTTCCTTCTTCTATTCCCGGCGTTCCGCCTTCGCTTTCGCG